>NZ_CABDWS010000057.1 GCF_901447495.1 Haloimpatiens lingqiaonensis | reverse complement strand
TACTTAATACTGTACAAAATCTCTTCTCTAAGAATGCTTTATTCTACCATAATTTGTATATAAGATCGCATGCTAGTGGGCTAGTAGTCTAGTATGCTAGTGTGCTAGTAGGCTAGTGGGCTAGTGGGCTAGTGGGCTAGTGGGCTAGTGGGCTAGTGGGCTAGTGGGCTAGTGGGCTAGTGGGCTAGTGGGCTAGAAAAGCTGCGCTTTTCTAGCCCGTTTTTTTTTATTACTAAAATATCATTAAAAACTTTGTCCTATAATTCATATGATTTTTCGCATCCTTCTATTATTTTTATTTCTTCTTCAGTAAATCCAAAAAATTCATATAGTTCTTCTTCAGTTTCAAACTTAGTCATAGTAGGTATGCATAGTTTCATCAAATTATTTGGATAGTATTCATATATATCCTCGCCGAGTTTTTTAGCAAAGGTCTTAAAATAAAATTCATATACTTTACTATTTAATAAAAATAGTAAATACTCATAAGTAAATGGTACATTTTCTTTTAGGGTTAAACAATATATATCCGCACTAAAAAAACTACCTATATCTAAAGAAAATCTATTTTTATTAGATTTATAGGGAAATACTATTTTTTTACCTTGAAAAACTTCTGGCACTCTCCCCCACTGCAACTGATACCAGTTTCTAATGCCTTTTTTGCATTCTCTTCTATTTATAAGTTTATGTTTAAATTCGCCTATATGATTTATGGCGTTAGGATAATCTTCTTCTTTATGTATAAAATCTGAATATATTAAATATCTTTCACAAGGATTTATTTCAAATTTTTTAATGTTGCTACTTTTAATCCAAGGTCTCACTAAATTAAGTTCTATATTTTCCTGTTCTATCTCCTCTTTAGTCACTACAAATGCTTTATCACAACCAGTTATAATACCTTGATAACTATTGCAGATATTGTTTAAATTTGTAAAACTTTTTTTCTCTATTTTGCTTATTATTTCCCTTTCATTGCTATCTCTTAAAATCCATCCCTTGTTGCTTAGTAAATTCTTATTTAAATAGAATTCCTTATAAAAATTATCTTCATTGCAGAAAAGAGATTTATAAAATCTTTTTTTATTTTTCCCAACACTTTGAACTGGTTTAATTACCTTTATTTCATAATCCATAATCCTTTTATTTTGTAAAAATATTATAAGCGGATCCACTCCAGTATTTTTAAAAGGTCTTATTCCGTAAAAATCCACTATTTCTCTTATATAGCATATTTCCCTTAAAACCTTTCTAAGTTCTTCCCCACTAGGAGATTCTAAAAAATATCTAGAAGTTATAAAACTTACCTTACCTTCTGCCTCTATTATGTCTAAGGCTTTCTTAAAAAAACAATAGGATATATCACCCTTGTCCTTATATATATCCCTATACTCTTCTTTTAATTTTTTGGAATAACTCTTTTCTATACTCTTTTGTCCTATATAGGGCGGATTCCCTATAATAATTCCAAATTTATAGTCTATTGGATTCATTAAAAAATCCTTGTTTTCTATATTTTTTATAGTTATATTAGTTAAATAAAATAAATCTATAGTCAGCATTTTTAAAGCTTCTTCATCTATGTCATAACCGTATAAATTATTTTTTAAAATATGTTCATTTATATCATTAATTTTTAAATTCAAATTATGCTTTTCATTTATTCTAGATAAATTCCTACTATATATTTCTTTCAAATAGAAAAAACATGGTATAAGTATATTTCCAGAGCCACAGGCAGGATCTAGTATTTTTAAAAATGGATTGTTTATTATATTATTTTCATCTATAGTTTTTTCTATTATAAATTGAGCTATTTCTCTAGGTGTATAAACAACTCCACTAATTTTCTTTTTATTTAATTCTTTAATATAAGCATCTCCAAAATTTTCTTTTTCACCTAAATTTAACTTTTTTCTATAGTAATCTACTGCCTGTTTCTTATATAATATATCTATAGGCATTAGTATTATTTTATATATTTCATCTACATACTTTACCAAATTCTCCATGTCTATTCCTTCTCCTTGTAAAAGCTTTGCTAATAATTTTCTGTATAATATCAAATACTATAAATACATTTTAAGTTCAATAAATTTAGTGTATACTTAGTTCAAATGGACTTATAAACAGAGCTCTTAGCTTCAGATGGAGTTTTTACTCCAACTGAAGGTTAGAGATCGTTATCCATGGACGTAGCTGCCGTTATCTCCCACTTTGTTAGAAGTGGGAGTGTTACGGCAGGTAGTCATCGGATAAAAGTATATCATATATTAGGGGTGATTTAAAATATGAAAAAGAGATTTATTTCTATTTGTGTAATATCTACATTGGTTTTATCCCTATGCGGATGCAAGGGAAATGTAACTTCAAATAATAACAAGGAACAACCTAATAATAAGGTGGAAAATAACTTATCTGACTCTAAAGATAGTGACGAAAATTTAAATGATAAGTCTTCTGATGAAAATAAAGATAATAAAGATACTGAATCTAAAACATCAGTTGAAACTACTACTCCTCCTAAAGATAATACTACCAGTGATAATAATAAAGAAGAAACTAAACCTTCTGAGGGCTCCTCTAAAACTCTTAGTTCAAAGGAACTTAACTGGTACTTTATGCCTAGAAAAGATGAAGTTCCTCCTAGATGCATAGAGGAAGGTGCTCCTATGCTTAAAAAATATTCTGCTTATTATTTAGGCGATACTTCCCAAAAGATTATATATCTTACCTTTGATGAGGGCTATGAAAATGGTTATTCTGCAAAAATACTGGATGTGCTTAAAGAAAATAACGTTAAGGCTGCTTTTTTTGTAACCACTCCTTATATAAACTCCAATAAGGAATTGGTTAAAAGGATGGTAAGAGAAGGGCACTTAGTGTGTAATCATTCTACCACTCACCCATCCATGGCATCTATAAAAGACGATGAAAAGTTTAAAAAAGAATTTTCCGGCTGTGAAAAAGCCTTCAAAGACTTAACTGGAAAGGATATGCCTAAGTATTTTAGACCACCAATGGGAAAATTCAGCGAACTTTCTCTAAAACGCACAAAAGATTTAGGTTATAAAACTATATTCTGGAGTTTTGCTTATAGAGATTGGGAGCCAGCTTCTCAGCCTTCCTATGAATTAGCTAAAAAAACCATAATGGAAAGAGTGCATCCAGGTGCTGTATATCTTCTTCACGCAGTTTCAAAAACCAATACAGAAGTACTTGGTGATGTAATAAAGGATTTAAAGTCTAAGGGCTATACATTTAAATCTTTAGATGAACTTCCTAGCCAATCACAAGTTTCTAATCCATAACATTAATTACCAATACACAGTACTTATTACCTTATACTCAGCACTAAATGCTAGTGACTAACTAATATTTAGTGTAAATAATAAAGTTCAAATGTAAAATAACAAAAGAATTAAAAAGAAGGTTTGCACCGCAAACCTTCTTTTTAATTCTTAATTCTTAATTCTTAATTCTTAATTCTTAATTCTTAATTCTTAATTCTTAATTCTTAATTCTTAATTCTTAATTCTTAATTCTTAATTCTTATTCTTATTCTTAATTCTTACCTTAACTTAAAATATTATCACATAAAGGAAGTGTGCCACTATACCAGCACAAAGTCCTCCTACAGTATGGCTTAATATAGCCTTTCCTGTAAGTTGTCTACAATCTAAGCTGTCCATCATAGCTACATGAGTACTTAAATATCCGCTCCAGCACATACCCATAGCTGTAAATACTGCTATTTCATTTCCGCCTATTAAATTATTCTTTAAAAACTCTGGTACTAAACCTATAGCTGCTCCTACAGCTCCAAGAGCTGTAACTGGGAATGCTATGGCTTGTGAATTTTTAAATCCTAATAGTGGGTTAAGTATGAAACCAAGTTTGTCCCCAATCCAAGGAAGTACTGGAACTCCTTCATATGCTGCTCCAGTATATCCAGCAGCAGATGGTCCTTTAGTAAGCATAAGTACAAGAGTACATATAATAACAACTCCAGGTATTATTGCTATACCCATATCAACACCTGATTTTCCGCCTTCAAGCATAGCTTCTAAAAATCTTCCACCTACACTGCCTTCTCTTATTTCTCTATAATTTATTAGATCTACTCCATCATCAGATTTTGTTTCTAATACCATGGCTTCTGTTCCAAATTCTTTTTTAGTAAAATGAAGCATTATTCTTACACTCACTATACTTCCTACCATTGCTCCTAAATTTCCTATCAATGCTGGTCCTATAAAACTTTCTCCTACAGGAGATTTTTGAGCTATCATAAATGTAGTAACTATAAGACCCATTCCAAAAGCTGTACCCAAATTAGTTAAAGCAGGAATTTGATATTTTTTAAAATATCTTTTAAATCCCTTATCCTGTGCCAAAGTTATTATGGCAGGATTATCTGATAAATAAGTAGTTACAATTCCTAAAGTAGCAGCTCCTGGCAAATCATATAGTGGTTTCATTAAAGGTGATAGTATCTTATTAACTACAGATACCACGCCAAATTCTGAAAAAAGAGATGCAATTGCTCCAGCTAGTACTGCTATACCCATTATAAAAAATACTGTATTTAAAAGTAAATCGTGTGCCGTTTTCATAAGAGTATTAAACATATTAACTACTCCCATTTTACTTCCTAAAAAGTAAAAAAACAAAATAAACAAAAGTGAAAATATTGCTCCCTCTAAACTTATGGCTTTTTTGTATTTTTTATTATTTTCCATGCTATTCCTCCAACCAGTTAAGATTCAACTATATCGTTTACTATTTTCATTATTTCTTCTCTTTTTGCTTGGCTTTCTTTAAGTATTTCATCACATCTATTTTTTACTTTATTTCTGTAATCATCATTTTCAATGCTAGATAAATTAATTTTTACATTTAATATTGCTCCTTGCACTGAAGTGCTGGCTGAAAGACATGCTACCCCTGCATCTGTAATGGCATTTTTATTACCATATTTACAAGCAATTAATATATGCTCATAAGTAGCTAAAGCCTTCTCTGCTACCTCTAGTGGAACCAAAACTGCTTCTTTATATGCCTCTTGTATTTTTTCATTTCTAATTTTTTTATTTTCATCTGTGTCCTTAGGTAATTTGAAAGCTGCCATTACCTTCATAAATGCCTCTGTATCCTTGTCCATAAGTTTTAAAAATTCATCCTTTTGAACGCTGACCTTTTTCAGTGATTCCATTATAGTGTCCTGAATCTCTTTTTCATAATTGTTAAACATTTTTTTGCCTATTGTTAAATTAAACACCATACTACCTAAACCATTAGCCAAGCTACCACATAGTGCTGAAATACTCCCCCCACCTGGTGCTGGCGAATTTGAGCTTAGTTCCTCAATAAAATCTTTTAGCTCCATATCCTATACTCCCCCTAAATAATTTTTACATATATGAAATTTTTCCATCCTCAACTACTATTTTACCATCTTTTATAACCTTGTCTATAGAATTTACGCCAAAATGATAAATTAAATACTCTAAATTTTTGGAATTAAATATGCATATGTCAGCTTTCTTACCTTCTTCTATACTGCCTATGGTCTTCTCTTTATTTATAGCACAAGCTGCATTTATAGTCATGGCATTTATTATCTCTGCTGGAAGCATTCCCATGCCAAAGCATGCAAAGGTCATAACCTGCTGCATAGATTCTGTAGGAGAAGTACCTGGATTACAGTCTGTTGCTAAAGCTACTGGAACTCCCTTTTCTATCATTTCTCTGCCTCTTGCAAAATTCTTAAGCATTAAATAGAAAGATGTGCAAGGTAACAATACTGCAACTACTCCATTATCAGCTAATGCCTTTATTCCCTCATCAGAAGCTGCCACCAAATGTTCTGCAGAAGTAGCTTTTATTTTTCCTGCCAATTCTGCTCCTCCTATAGATTCTACTTCATCAGCGTGTATTTTTATTTTTAATCCCTTAGAATTTCCATAAGTTAAAATATCCTCTGCTTCTTCTACAGTATAAACTCCCTCTTCACAGAAACAATCTATAAATTCAGCCAAATTATTATCCACTACATATGGAATTATTTCTTCCTTCATTAGTTTTATATATCCTTCTCTATCTTCTTTATATTCCTGAGGAATTGCATGAGCACCTAAGTAAGTAGATACCACATCCATAGGATGATTTTGGTTTAATTTTTTATTTGCTTCAAGCATTTTTATTTCACCATGAAAATCTAGTGCATATCCTGATTTACTTTCCACAGTGGTAGTACCATGTAATAACATTAAATCCATTCTTTTTTTAGCCTCTTCATAAAGCTCTTCTACTGTTGCCTCTCTAGTAGCTCTAACAGTGCTTAGTATTCCTCCTCCATTTTTTAATATCTCTATATAACTTACCTTTTGAAGTTTTAATGGAAGTTCTTTTTCCCTAGATCCTGCATAAACCACATGAGTATGTGGATCTACAAGTCCTGGAGTGACTGTTTTACCCTTTCCATCTATAACATTACACTGTTCTTTTAAGTATTTGCTATAACCTTCACCATTACCTACTTCTAATATTTTTTCTCCCTCTATAACTACATATCCATTTTCTATAACCTTAGCATCCTTCATTTCATCCTTAATTTTTCTATAACTTCCCGCACAAGTAACCAAAGAATCTATGTTTTTTATAATAGTATACAAATTACATACCTCCTTTTATTTAGTCCCCAATCCTCAATCAACACTCCCTAAATACTAGTCATCACTCTTCAATCGCAACTAATCTATAGTGGAAAGTGGAGATTTGAGAGTTAAGGTTGTTTTTCTTAGCTTCTCTTGGAAAAATTTAAAATTAATTTCTCAAAAACCTAATTCAAATATCAAAGTCTAAATACTAAATATCAAATGTTTTTCACTTTTACTCACCACTAGAACACTAGCAAACTAGCACACTAGCCCACTATTTCCTAGCACTCTAGCCCACTGGCCAACTAGCACACTAATCTCGGCCCTCTGGCACACTAGCACACTAAAAAAACCCCCAGTCCCTAGTCCCCAATCCCCTACGGTAAGGTTACTGACGACTGATCCACTGGGGATTAATTAATTTAATATTTTAACTTACTATAATTCTACATCATGGGTTACAGTTCTGTCTCACCTGCTAGCTGCTAACTGGTAGCTTATTCCCAAATTCTAGTTTCTAAAACTTGTTCTGTTGAGAAATTCTCAAATTGTAGATAGTATTCTGCAGTTTGGAATATAGCACCCATTGGTATTAATCCAATTACTTCACTGCCAATTACATTGACACCATATCTTCTAGCTTCCATTTTTACCATTTCAAAAACTCTGTATAATGCTGTCTTTTGGTAGTCAACTACATTTATTGACACTTGGGCCATATTTCTATCTTCTATTTTAACACCTAGTGCCTTAACATATCTAAGTCCGCCACCTAAATGTCTTATAACTTTAGCTATTTTATCAGCTATTTCTACATTGTCTGTATCCAAGTTTATATTATAAGCTATAAGTGGAACTCTAGCTCCTATAGCCACACAACCGCCTTTTTCATTTACTTCACATGGACCGTAATCTGGTTTCCAATCAGCATCTTTTATTTTTTCAAAGAAGCCTTCATATTGTCCTTTTCTTACTGTTGCTAAATTTTCTCTTCCTTTGTTTGAAGCTGCCTTTTCATATAGGTATACAGGTATATTGAATTTTTCTCCTATAGTTTTTCCAACTCGATTAGCTATTTCTATACATTCCTCCATAGTCACTCCAGTTATAGGTACAAATGGTACCACATCTAAAGCTCCCATTCTTGGATGTTCTCCCTTATGATTTCTCATGTCTATGTTTTCATAAACCTTTTCAGCCATATTTACCATAGCTTCTTCTACTGCTTCTGGAGTTCCAATAAATGTTACAACACTTCTATTATGGCTTGCATCTGATGAGTAGTCTAATAGTTTTGCTCCTTCTGTCTTTCTCACAGCATCTACTATCTTTTCTACTACTTCCTTATTTCTACCCTCACTAAAATTTGGTATACATTCAACTAATCTAGCCATATGAATCCTCCTTATAATTTATATATTTTAGCCAAAAGCTAACTTTAAACTAATACAAAACTTCAACCTTTTCCTCTACAGCTTTTACTAATTCTCCACTTGCCACTAATTCAGTACATTTGTCTAATTCTTTGTACATAACTATATCATTTTCAATGAATTTTATATGTTTTCTTACACAGTCATAAGCTTCTTTAGTTCCTTTTCCTAAAGTAAATCCTTCTCTAAAATCTATAGCTTGGCAAGCTGCTAAAATTTCTGTAGCAAGTACCCTTTGAGCATGTTTTAATATTTCTCCACTTTTTCTTGCAGCTATAGTTCCCATACTTACATGATCTTCTTGGTTTGCAGAAGATGGAATTGAATCTACTGATGCTGGATGAGCTAATACTTTGTTTTCTGAAACAAGAGCTGCTGCAGCATATTGAGTTATCATAAATCCTGAGTTTAATCCGCCGTGTTTTACAAGGAATGGTGGTAAATCATTTAGTTGATAATTTATAAGTCTTTCAAGTCTTCTTTCTGATATATTAGCTAGTTCTGATACTGCTATACCTAAGAAATCAAAACTCAATGCCATAGGCTGTCCATGGAAATTTCCGCCTGATATTACATCCCCTTCTCTTGTAACTATAGGGTTATCTGTAACAGAATTTATTTCTATTTCTACTCTTTCTTTTACATAATTTATAGCGTCTTTACTAGCTCCATGAACTTGTGGTGCACATCTTAAAGTATAAGCATCTTGAACCCTTACTTCTCCCTGTCTTGTTACAAAAGTACTTCCTTCTGTTAAGTTCAAAAGATTTTTTGCAGTATTAATTTGACCTGCATGTGGTCTTACTACATGTAGTCTTAAATCATAAGCATCCTTTATACCTCTTAAAGCTTCTGCTGATAATGCACATGCTATATCTGCTGTCTTTAAAAGACTTACAGCATCATATAATGATATAGCTCCCACACCAGTCATTACTGGAGTACCATTAATAAGAGCAAGTCCTTCTTTTGCCACCAAATCCACAGTAGCTATACCTGCTTTTTCCATAGCTACTTTTCCTGGAAGTATTTCTCCATTATACTCAGCTTCTCCTTCACCTAGCATTGGTAAAACCATATGTGCAAGTGGTGCTAAGTCTCCAGAAGCTCCTAGTGAACCTTTCTCTGGAATTACAGGATGTACTCCCTTATTAAGCATTTCAATAAGTGTATTTAATGTTTCTAATCTTATGCCTGAATATCCCTTAGCTAAAGCATTTATTCTCAAAAGCATTATAGCCCTTACTACTTCTTTTGAAAAATTTGGTCCAAAGCCACAAGCATGAGATATAATTAAATTTCTTTGAAGTGTCTTACAATCATCTTGAGTTATACTAACTTCTGAAAACTTTCCAAAACCAGTAGTAACACCATATACAACTTTTTCCTTTTCCACAATGTCATCGATTATTTTTCTTGAGTCTAATATCTTTCCTTTTGCCTCTTCCTCTAATTGTATTTTATAATTCTTTCTAGATACTTTTATAACTTCTTCCAAAGTTAAATTATTGCCGTTTATTATTATATTTTCCATGTTCCCTTACCCCCAGTATATATATTTTTCAAATTATTAATACTATTCTATATTTTTTCTCTTAAACCTCTATTTATGCTCGTCTTAATATTCTGAATTTATTCAATGTACTATCGCTTTAATTTGATGAAATTAATTACGACTTCCCTAAACTATCCCGTAAAAGTATTAATTCACTTGAATTATGAAATTTCTCTGTAATGACTTGCATAAGAAGCAAAGGAACTATTTAAATTTAATTTTAGAAATTCTTCTTTTAGACAGATAAAATTATCGTAAGCCTGGCAAGGACGCCAGGCTAGCGAACCTGAGGCAGGACGCTAAATGTAAGCGTTAGATAATTTTATCTGGCTAAAGGATTAGAATTTCTTAAATTAAATTTATTGTTTCGAGCTCTTATGCAAGTCATGGAGGAGAAATTTCATAATTCCACCTCATTCTACCCTTTTGTGGTTTAATCATAATAATATTCATTATTGAATATATTGATATTTTCCGAAACATTGGTATTTATTTTGATAAAATAATAACACCTATTACTACAAATAAACTTCCTAAAGCAGTATTAAATGTAAAGCTCTCATTTAATATAAGTACTCCTAGTATTAAACTAACTATAGGCTCTAATGTACTCAATATGGCAGCCTTTGATGGTCCTACTATTTTTACACCATTTATAAATGTTATAAGGGCTATTACTGTAGATATAAGAGAAAGAGCTACTATATACACAAAACTAACAAAATTTATTTTCAAATTTATATCTCCATAAGAAAATCCTATTAAGAAAATAAACAATCCAGCAATAAAAGAAATATACTCTGTCATTACATAATTATTTATATCTTTAACGTACTTATGAGATACTCCTATCACATATATAGAGAAAAATATGGCTGATAAAAATGCTAAAATTATACCTGTTACATTTAAATTGGCGGATTTGTTGAACACCAAAAAACACAAACCTATAAAGCACATTATTAAAGATATTAACTTTTTTCTATCCATCTTATTCTTATATATAATAGAATCTAGTATGGTGACTATAGCAGGATATGTATACAATATCATAGTAGCTAGTCCAACAGATATGTATTTGTAAGATGAAAATAAAGTAACTGCTGTAAGTGCATAACCCAGTATGGATACAATACTTATAATTAAAAATCCCTTTAAGCTCACCTTTAAACTTACTCTTTTAAAAATAGTATAAATAGATAATATTATACCCGCAAACAAAAACCTATAAAAAAGAAGGCTATAAGTACTCACCCCTTGAGCATAAACAAACTTTGTAATTATAGGCATTACTCCAAAAGCCGACGAAGATATTACAAGATAAAGAATCCCCTTAAATTTTTCATTTTTAAACATAATTCCACCCATTTCCTAAAATTATTTATTCCACCAACAATTGTATCATGTTTTGGAAAATATGTCCTCAAAATACATGTAATTGTTTTCAAAATAATCTTTATAAATAAAAAGTAAACTCAAAACTTTTACTATAACGTCATAGTCTGTTAAGAGTTTACTTTTTAATTAACTTCTATTTCTAGCAAATTTAGTGCTACTAAAAAACGACTTTACATATTCCCAAATATCTAATATATATTTTCTATTTATAAATAATATTAATGCAACAATTAAAATATTTATTATTATACTATTTAATACAATACTTGCCGTAGCTAATATTACCATCATAATTGAGTTAATAGTATAAAAACTCAAATCAAACTTAAACCACAATCTCCTAGAAATTAATGTCCTCATCCAAAAGAAAACTAAATATGCAATACCTGTTGATATAGAAGCTCCCATAGCTCCTAATTTAGGAACTAATAAAAAATTACCAATATAATTTGTAACTGCTGATACCAATGATATTATAATATTATATGAAGTTTTTCTGGAAAAAGATATTCCCAAAGTTGTAGTTTCAGACACAGTGTACATTATAGGTAAAAACAATAAAAAAGGAACTATAACATTTGCATTAGCATATTTAGGCGAAAGTATTTTTATAATTATATCTTTAAACAATACAATGAAAGCAAATATTACTACCATGATACTCATAAGCATATCGCTAACTTTCATATATTTTTCATTATTAACTTTCTCTTTATACCATCTAAATGCAGTAGGTGTCCAAAATGTACAAAATGCTTGTTGTATTATACCAAGAACCATAACAATTTTAAAAGCTGCTGAATATAAGCCTATTTCAGTAAATGTTGACCATTGTCTTAATGCTATTCTATCCATTGAACTAAAGAACCAACTTATTATAGTTGCTGGTACTAATGGTAATCCAAATTGAAACAATTTTCTTATAAGACTTTTGTTTATGCTAAACCTCTTTTTCCAAAAATCCCTTACAAAATATGTTTCAAATATACATAAAATTACCAAACCTATAAAATTTGAATTTATAATTCCTTTAAAACTTTTATCGATAAATAATAAATAGGGAATCATTATAAATAATACTAATAATCTATTCAATATATTAAATAAAGAATATATCTTAGCCTTCTCCTCCATTCTCAGCGTTAAAAGATTAAACCTATCAATTACAGCAAAAGGAAGAGAAAATGCAAGAATACTTATTGTATATTTTTCTACTGAATCAAACATCAAAATAGATACAGGTTTATAAAAAATTATATATATTACTCCAAGTATAAAAGAAAAAATCAATGGAACTATTAAAGAATTCCAAAATAAATTACTTTTATCCTCCTGCTCATTATATTCTCTTACAAAGGATTGATCTAATCCTAAAAATATAAAAAGTGAACTTATAGAATATCCCATAGTATACATTGCAGATTTACCAAAGTCATCTGGTGATACCAAATAACTAGTAACCGGAACTGTAATAAAACCCAATATAGCAGAAACTATTGGTCCAATGGAAAATCCCGCAAATTTTTTTAAAAAACTATTAATTACTTCTTTTTCACTACCTGTCTCCATAAGGTTCCTCCAAATCTAAATTATAATTATAAAATACTATCTTTTGATTATATCATACAAATTATACATATATTTAGTCCTAAAGTCCAATATTTATATATTTTTTACAATATATTAACTATATAAAACTTTACAAATGATTTTTAAATATTAAATACAAAAAACACAACATACACTTTAAAATAAAGCATTGTCGTGTTTATTTTTAAAAATCACTATTTATTTTCTGTATATGGTTGATTCCATAAGTTAGTAAATACATATTCTCTTACATCTTTCTTTTGATAATGACTTTTATTTTGTCCTATTTCTTTAATATAATTTTAGTATGTGTGGCTTATACTTTATTATTCAAATTTAGATTTACTTTTTTGCTTTGCTAATAAATTTATCTAATACATCATTTATCTCATCTACTTTTAATATAAATATGCTTATTGCATATGCTATACCCCCTAATAATGTGGATATTAGTATGGATAGCACATCTCTTTTAAACCCGTAAAAAAGTTTACTTATAAAGAACTTATTAACCATAATAATTACCACTGCCATTATTAAAGAGGCAAATACTATTTTAAAAAATACCACTACTATATCTTTTGTATTTATACCTTCTAGTTTTTTGCTTAATTTATTAAACATAAGTATAGTAATTATAATTGATGATATGGTTGTAGCCAATGTTAAGGCACTAACTCCCATATACTTTATTAGTACAATATTAATAATTACATTTATACCTATTCCTATAAAACTGTTTATCATAGGAGTTTTGGTGTCTTTTACAGAATAAAAGGCTTTATTTAATATGTCTCTAACACCATAAGCTATCATAGCTGGTGTGTACAAAAGCAATGCTTGTGATGTTAATTTAGCGGCCTCTTCCGTAAAGGCCCCTCTTTTAAAAATTACATTTATAAGCGGCTCTCTAAGCAGTGCTATGCCTACAGCTGCTGGAACCATTATTAGAAGTATAATATTAATGGAACGTTGTAGAGATCTTTTGTATCCATTCATATCCCCTTTAACAGCTAATTCTGAAAGTATAGGATACACTATCATTGCTATACCTATGGCAAATACCTCATAGGCTAATGTATTTATTTTATTAGCGCAGTCCAATACAGTAACTGCTCCATAATATATATTCGTAGCAAAAGCCCTGTTTACAAAGGCATTAAGTTGAATAACAGAAGTACTTATTATAACTGGAATAGAAAGTCTAAACATTTGCTTCATTCTATTATCTTTTAACTCCATATAAATACTATATTTATAACCCAGTTTTTTATATTTAGGTATATTAATTAAAAACTGCATAAAAAAAGCCACCACTGTAGCTACAGCAAATCCTATTATTCCATAACGAGCAGTAAAAAATACTAAATATAAAATATAAACTATATTAGAAACCAAAGCCATAGCTGAAGGTTCATAAAACTCCTTGTGAGCCTGTAAAACTCCTGTTACAACACTTTGCAGGCTAATAAAAATTAAAGATAATAACATTATCCTAGTTATCTTTACTGAAGTATTGAACACTGCTGCATCGTTTTTAAATCCATGACCAAATACATAAATTATTTCCTTGGAAAAGAATATCATTAAAATAGTTAAAATTATCGTTCCTATGGTAAATACATTTAGTACATTATTGACAAAATTATTTCTTTTATTTTTATCCTTATTCTCTAAAAGTTCTGTATGAATTGGTATGAACGTAGTAGTCAATCCGTAACTAATAGTGGTTAAAAGATACACCATTCCTAGTGCAAAATTATATATATCAGTAATATATGTAGCTCCGAATTTTGCCGCTATTAATGAATCTCGCACTAAGGCAAAGATCTTTCCAAGTATTATAAATATCATAACTAAAAATGAACTTTTAATAACTTTATTATTTTTCATAAGGTACACCCCAAATACTAAATTAAACTTTTGTAACACTCATAATAACTTCTACAAAAGTTCTCCATTGAATACTTATTACAAATATCTTTATATAAGTTTTTTCCTAAAACCTGTAATCTTTCTCTATTTTCATAAGCTTTCTTCATTTTTAAATATATATCTTCATTAGAATTAGGATTTACTAAAAATCCATTATTTTCGTTTATACAATCCGGTATATCACATACATTAGATGCAATAACTGGCACTTTATTAATACCACTTTCTAATATTACCAAAGGTGGAGCTCCACCCTCACTAAAAGAAGTCAATATACTTACATGGGCTATATTTATATATTTATCTACATTTTCTTGAAAACCTAAAAATATAACTTTTTCTTTCAAGTCTAGTTCTTTCACTATTTTTCTTATTTTTTCCTCTTCTACTCCATCTCCCAATAATAATAATTTAGCATTTTCATTATCCTTAGAAATTTTTTCAAAAGCCTCCACTAATCCTATATGATTTTTTACTGGATGCATTCTAGCAATATTTATATACACAAAATCCTCTTCATTAATATTAAGTTTTTTTCTTGATTCATTCCTATTTATTTCGTAATTACTTAATCTATTATTTGTTTCAATATTGTCTATTTTAATATTTTTATATTTGTCTAAATCAATCCCATTATTTACTATAAATTTTTTACTATTTATTTTATCCTGTACAAGTATATCTTGTATATACTTAGATACACATATATGATTTTTAAAGCTCCTTATTCCCTTTATACTTAAAGGAGTAAACAGGTAATATTTTATTTTACTATTTAAAAAATCCTTTTTATAATCACTATGTACAGTAGCCACTGTAGGAACTTTTATTTTTTTATTTATAAAGTAATGGGTAAAAAATGCTTTTGCCCCATGAAAATTTATAACATCTATACTATTTTCCTCTACATATCTTTGAATTTCTCCATTTATAAAACACTTGCTACTAAATCTAACAGTTTCTATATCCATTTTTTTTGCCTTATCAGGCAATGTTCCTTCTCCAATGCATCCCAAAACATTGGAAAACAAATGCTTTGAATGATAACATAAATTTAAAACATGGGCCGCACCGCCACCTATATCATTTGCTGATATTATTTGAAGTACCTTTATAATAATCACCACCCAATAAAATAAAATTTAATTCAGACAGAATGCACTCCATCTGAATCTAATTACACTATATACTATTCTTTATGCTATTCTTTTCTTTAATAACTTTAATAATAAACTTAGGTATAACCCCTAATCTTTTTATTCTATAAGGTTCTTTTGAAACCCTGTAAAGCCACTCTAATCCCATATTTATCATCCATTTAGGAGCCCTTTGAACCTTCCCTGCAAATACATCAAAGCTTCCTCCAACACCCATATAAACCTTACAAGGTAGCTTATCCATATTATCTGATATAAATATTTCTTGTCTTGGACAACCCATGGCTACAAATAAAGCATGAGCACCACTATTTTTTATATCTTCAACAATGTCCATACAATCATTTAATTTAAAGAATCCATTGTGCGAACCTGCTATATTAATTTTAGGATATTTATTTTTTATCTTTAGTATACATTCTTCCAATGTACTTTGCACAGCCCCTAAAAGATATACAGATTTACCCTCTTTTTCATACTTTTTAAGAAGTTCATCCATAAGTTCAATCCCAGCTATCTTTTCTTCCACCGGCTGCCCTACTATTTTAGATGATACTATAGTTCCTATACCATCTGGAATTATTATAGAATTTTCTGAAGTAAAATTTTTAAATAGCTTTTCATTATTAAGTCCATTAGTTAAAACTTCCGGATTTCCTGAAATTATATGCACTTTGTTATATTTGTCTATTTCATTTATTAAATCTTTTTTACTCTTATCATAAACATCAAATTTTAATATACGTGAAGCCATAAAATCTCTCTCCTTCTTTTATTTAACTAGCACTCTAGCCCCCTGGCCCTCTAACACACTAAAATAGCACTCTAGCCCACTAATTAAAGCGCTCCTTCCCCTTTAGACACCGAAAACACTGTTCTAAATAATATCTTTATATCAAATCCAATAGAGAAATTTTCTATATATTTCAAATCATAATAAATAGTCTTCCCTAATTCTATTTCTCCTCTTCCACTAACCTGAGCAAGTCCTGTTATTCCAGGTGTAACTAAAAGTCTTTGAGTATACTCTTCTGGATAATATTTTACCACATCAGGTATTTCAGGTCTTGGTCCAACTAAGCTCATATTACCAATTAACACATTAAAAAGTTGTGGAAGCTCATCTAAGCTTGTTTTTCTTAAGAAAGCACCTACTTTTGTTATTCTACTATCACTTTTACTTTGAAAAACAAAATTTTCAATATCAGAAGGATCTATTTCTAGTTCCCTTTTCTTTTCTGCATTTACTACCATAGTTCTAAATTTGTAAATCACAAAATCCTTATTATCCTTACCTACTCTAACTTGCTTAAAAAGAGCAGGTCCCTTTGAATCCAACTTTATAGCTATATATAGAGCTATATAAACTGGCAGCAATATTATTATACCTATTAAAGATAGTATAAAATCCATCAGCCTCTTAAGGACAAACTGCGCTTTTTTTCTACGCAATTTATCTCTATTTATAATTATTTTTTCATATTTACTCTCCTTGTTATTTTCCTTGTCCATCAAAATACATCCTTTCCGCAATATCCTGTGTAACTTAAACTATTATAATTTATAATATAGTCACTAATTTATCATAGTTATTTTATCATAAATTCATTGGAATAAACATATATTCATTTAAAATAGCCACAGTCTTCCTTAAAAGAAATGACTGCAGCTATATTATATATTTTTCTCTTCCAAATTATATTCGTATGAATGACAAACTGCTAAAAATATAAAGAAAAACGCAACTACTTTTGGTGCTGAGAAAAAATTATCTATAACATTCATAAACATAAAAGCTACCACAGATGCAGTAAATCCTTTATAAAAGTACTTATAAAAATTATCATTTATTTTATTAGAAAATTTATTTACCTTTAAAAAGGAAGTTACTAAAAAGCCTATTAAAGATACGGAGCCTATTATACCTAGTTCACATTGGGCTTTTAAATATGCATTGTGAGGATGAAACTTTTCATGAGCCTTATAATCTCCTATACGCTTTATTTTTTTATAATATTCAATATATAATGTTCTGTAATTTCCATTTCCTACTCCCAATAAAGGTTTATCCTTTATCATTTTTATAGCTATTTCCCACAAACTTATTCTCGATAAATTTTGAGATAAATCTCCAATTTCTTTTAATCTATGACTTATAGTAGGTATACATAAAGCGACTCCACTACCTAATATAGCTCCATATATTAGCTTAAAGTTATATACAAAAATTAAAGTTATATACCCTATTATAAGTGCTAACCAAGCATTTCTTGAAAAAGATAAAATTATATTTAATAATGATATTATTACTGTTAACATAAAAAAAATTTTTTTAATCTTATTTTTTTCTTTTATAGCTAAAAGTATAAATGGAAAAATAATTAAAACAAAATAAGCCCCTAAATTATTTGAATTTTCTATTGTTGATGTAATTCTCTGAACCACATCATATTTTCCCACATGTTTTAATCCTAGTCCCTGAAAATATTGGTATATACCTACCAACCCCACTATAATACAAGTTATAGTTGTAGAATAAATAATACCATCTAAATATTTCTTCTTAGTAATTTCATATTTTATTATGAAAACTAGTACTGCATAGGTACTAATTCTTGCACTTTCCTGCAAAGCCAACCTTTTGTCTGTGGCATAAATTATAGATATGAACATCATGCCTATCCACAAAAGCATAAATAAAGAGTTCCATTTTGTAAAAAAATCCCTTATTCCGTTTATAAATCTCTGCATAGTATTTTTACTTATGAATATCTTTATAAAATATACTAAAATGATTATTGCTAAAATTATATCTCCATTAAATGGTATTCCCTTAAAATTAAATTTACTTGGAAATATGGAAAGTACAAAAATGTACATACATATAAGATAAAAAAGTATGTTTGAACTTTTCTTCATATTATCCCTCATTTCATATTAATATACTATTTCCATTACTAACTAAGCATGTAATCCTCATTACATGCTTATGTTTAAAAAAAGATATATATCTACTAATTTTTGATAATTATATGAAACCCCAGTTTTTACCTTACCTAGATAATTCTTTATTTTTCTCCATTGAATTTTTAGATTTAAAAATATAAAAAGCATTTAATCCTTCTAAGAATCCCAAACCGTAACTTATGTGTAATATTGGAAAAATTATTGGAACATATTTCAATGTTTTAGTTTCTTTTTTAGTTACTTTTATAGAGAAAATTATGTCAAATAGTATATATGCCACTACTTCAATAAGCCAAAGGATACGTATTGATCTAAAGAAAAAACCAAATAAAATTCCTAAAATATTAGTCAAAACAAAACTCATGGGAACTAAGTGTCTTATAGATGCCGTTTTACCATGTTTTTGCATTACCTTTACTTTCCAAAATCCATATTGAAAGTATTGTCTCCATAGCTTTTTTAACGAATCTCTGCTATAGTAATACGATTTTACCCTAGGGGAAAGTAATATTTTATATCCGTTTTTTATAACTCTATAATTAATTTCATCATCCTGATTTCTAACCAACTCATCATCAAAGTAACCTATTTTATCCAAAACGCTTCTTTTATAAGCACCAAAAGCTACTGTATCTACATACATTTCTTCCTTTGCATATCTAAACAGTGCATTTCCAACACCAAAAGGTGAACTCATAGCAAGAGCTATGCCTCTTCCTTTATGAGAAAAGTTTATTGTCTCTATAGGTCCACCTGCGCAACCTACATCTTTATTTTTATTCAAAAGTTCTATGTTATTTTTAATAAAATCTCTATCCGCATAAGCATGAGCTCCAAATATAATTACCACATGAGCCTTACTATTTTTTATACCTATATTCATACCTTTAGGTGCAGTAATTCCATAATTTTCAATCAATCGAACATTCTTATATTTTTTTTCATATTCTTTAACTATTTTTGGTGTCCCATCTGTTGACATCCCATCACAAACTAAAACTTCATATAATTCCTTAGAATAACTTTGATTAATAAAAGACTGTAAACACTCTTCTATATATTCACTTTCATTTTTACAAGGAATTACAACTGATACAGTTTCAACTTTGCATTCATTCATAATATTTATCACCTCTATTTAAGCTTTATGGCATGCTTCAAAGTTATTCACTTGTATCAATGCCATTATTAAGAATATTATCAAAGTACCTGTTATTACACCCTTATGATTAAATTCATTTCCTGTTAATGTAGAAAAAACTATGTAAACAATAAAAGATACAAAAAACATTCTATTTTCTTCATATTTACTAATAGTTGCCTTTATCCTATTAATAATAATTAAAATAAAAATAGCTAAAGCCACTATTCCAAATTCAACTCCAATTTGGAGTATTAAATTATGAGCATGTTCAAGCATATAATGTGCTGCGGTAATTTTCCATCTAAATTCCTCTGGCATCATTAAATATCCTCTAACTGCAAATTCTTTATAGAATTCTGGGAAACTACTCATGCCAACACCAAAGGGATAATCCTTAATAATTCTTATATCTGTATATATGGATTGTATCCTTGCAATAGCAGATTCATTTTGAAAAAAGCTAATTAAAGTATTACCTCTAGTTAGTATAAAACTCATTGTAGGCTTAAATAAAATAGCTCCTAAAACAACCATAGCAATTAGAAATTTCTTATACTTTTTACTAATTAATATCAAAAATACTGCTATTATTGCTGTTAACCAAGCTCCTCTTGTAAAAGTAACTAATAATGCAAACATTTCTATAATAAATGAACTGTATAAAAATATTTTTTCTGATTTGTTATTTTTTTTATACAATATATATTCCAATGTAAATGGAATCACAGTTACTAAAATACCAGCAAAAATATTTACATTATGATAACCAAAAGTTAAAAACGCTCTATTTTTATTTATATTACTAATAGATATACCATCTTTAAATATCTGAATAAATCCGTATAGGCAACTTAAATCCACACTAAATATTAATGAAAGAATTATCTTTTTTATATCATTTTTATTAAATATACTTACAGAAACTAGCATAAACATTATAGGTACTATAACTCCTATATATGTATCTGCCATACTCTTAAAAAAATAAACAGAATATGTATTTGCATTATATACAAATA
>NZ_CABDWS010000056.1 GCF_901447495.1 Haloimpatiens lingqiaonensis | reverse complement strand
AGCTTCTTAGAAAAATTTTCAAGTTATTTATAGGACCAATATAGTGTGAAACACTGTAACTATATTCCTGCCAAGGAATTTGAATCTACAATTGGTATTTCAACTTCTTAAATTAAAGAAGTTAAGTTATAACAAATGTTTTTTAATAATTTATGAATGCATAGAAAACTCACAGTAAAAACCATAATTTCAGTATTTATTTAAAATAAAAAGAGTAACCCCAAGGACTACTCTCTTACCCTAAAATAGTTTTATTTCTTCCACTATTTTTAGCTTCATATAAATTTTTATCTGCTTGTTCAATAAAATTTTCAATGCCGCTTTTTTCTTTATCTATAGTATGTACCCCAAAGCTTACTGTGATTTTAAATTTCACAGAATCATATACAAACTCTTTTTTTCTATAATTGTTCTTATCTTTTCAGCTACTGTGTAAGCTCCTTCTCCTGTAGTATTGCTCAATACAATTAAAAATTCTTCTCCTCCATACCTGGCCAACCAATCGCTGCTATTCCTTATATTTTTATTTATAATATTAGCTACATCTCTAATCACCTTGTCACCTATTAAATGACCATAGGTGTCATTAATATTCTTAAAAAAATCGATGTCAGCCATTATTATTGATATGGGCTTATTTTCTAATATATTATTACTCACATCCACAGGCATTCTCTCATTTATATATCTTCTATTATATATTCCTGTTAATTCATCCTTTATAGCCAGCTCATTTATATCTCTTATTATATTTTTAAATTTTGTTATGCCCTTTTCTCTATCTTCTGAGAAAAAACCTTTTTCCGTTATATCTTTTAATATTTCAATAACATATTTTTTAGAGTTTACAATTACTGGGGCTGCAGTTATTAAAAATACCTTTTCTTTATTATATTCAACTTTAAAAAACGTCTCCTCTTCATTATACGCCCTCATAGAAATACAGTTTTCACAACACTTTCCACCTCTCCAAAAATCATAGCAATTTTCTTCTTTTGGAACTTCTTTTTCTCCCTCTACGTATAAGGTCTTTTTTCCCTTAGGATCTACTATTCTTAAAACATCATATAAATTTTTAATTACAGCAAGCCTGTCCTTTATATTTTCTACTGCATTAATAAAATCCTTATTATCAATATTCCCCACAACTATACTCCTCCATTTTTATTTCTTGTAAATATCTAATATTATATGGCATTTCTTAAATATTTCCAATTTTTAATTAAATAAATTTCCATTAACCCCTTTAAATTATATACCTTCTACTAAATTATATTATAAAGATTTAGTAGCTCCCTTTATATTCTCAATGTAGCTATAATTCTATTTTGCTTCAATAAAAGCTCTGCTGCATCTACTGAACTATTCACTACTATGTCTGCCTCTAGTAATGTTTTTGAATAACATCCCTCACTGCCAAGTATGGCAATGGATAATGCGCTGCTTTTAAACATTTCCAGGTCGTTTCTGCCATTGGCTACAGCTATAGTGTTATCTGCTCCTAATCTTTCAACTACGTTCTTTTTTTCCTCCAGTGCATCTCCCTTTGGAAAAATCTCTATATTCACTGGAAGATCCTTGCACTGCTGTGCCACAGAACCGTTAGTATCAGCCGTTAATACATATATATCTAATCCTAAATCCTTCAAGGCTTGAATTCTTTCCCTTATTCCCTCTACTAAAACTCCATCTTTTGCTATAGTTCCATTAAAATCAAATACTATATTTTTAATTTCTAGTTTTTTATATCCTGGTATGTCTAATTGGATCATAGTTTTACCCCTCTTTTATCAATTCTAGTATAGCCATGGCCGCTGCAGCTTCTATTACTGGTACAGCTCTTTTAACAATACATGGGTCGTGTCTTCCTTCTATCTCTAAAAGGGTGTTTTCCATTTTAGAAATATCCACTGTTCTTTGAGGCTTGCCTATGGATGGGGTTGGCTTCACTGCTACCCTAAATACAATTGGCATGCCGTTTGTTATTCCTCCAAGTATGCCACCATTATTATTGCTGTAAGTTTTAATAGTATCTTCTTCTACATAAAACTCGTCATTTGCCTCTGAGCCCTTTAGCTTAGTAATTTCAAAACCCAATCCAAATTCAACTCCCTTTATAGCAGGAATTGAAAATAAAAGCTGTGATAGGGTACTTTCCACAGAGTTAAAAAAAGGCTCACCAACTCCAGGCTTAACATTTAAAATAGCACATTCTATTACTCCACCTAGAGAATCTTTTTCCTCTCTAGCCTTTAATATTTCTTCTTCCATTATTTCTTTTTTATTTATATCTATTAGGGGAAAATCTTGAGCTAAAAGACTTTCTATGGTTGATTCTTTTAAATTATCCTCATTAAAATAGTCATCTTGAATATTTTTTATGCTTTTTATGTGACTGCCTATTATTATGTTTTGCCTTTTGAGAATCTGCTTTGCTATTGCTCCTGCAAAAACCAGCGGTGCCGTTAGTCTTCCAGAAAAATGTCCTCCCCCTCTGTAATCATTAAAACCATTATATCTTATTTTTCCCGTGTAATCACCATGAGAAGGCCTTATTGTTTCTTTAATTTTATCATAGTCGCCACTCTTTTTATTGGTATTTTCTATAAATACACAGAAAGGGGTGCCTGTGGTTTTCCCCTTAAAAAATCCACTTAATATTTTAAAATTATCTCCTTCTTTTCTTGTGGTAGAAAGCTTATCTTTGCCCGGAGCTCTCCTTGCCATTTCACCTTCTATAAAGTCTAAATCCAATTCTATACCCGGCTCCAATCCATCTATAACCATGCCAATGCCCTCTCCATGGGATTCTCCAAATATAGAATACTTTATTTTATTTCCCCACATTCCACTCAAGTACATCACCACCTAATTTTTTAAAATCCCCCCAAAAATCTGGATAGGATTTTCCCACAACTTCACTATTTTTTATTATTAAAGGCTCATGACAAAGGGCAGATGCTATGCCTAAAGCCATAGCTATTCTGTGATCGTTCCAGCTCTCAACTTCTCCACCTTTTAATTTACCAACTCCATTTATAATCAAGCCATCCTGAAGCTCTTGAATGTCCCCTCCAATTTTATTTAATTCACAAGCTATAGCATGCAATCTGTCGCATTCCTTTATTCTAACTCTTTGGGCATTTATAATTTTTGTAACTCCATATCCTGCGGTGCCAGCCACTGCTAAAATAGGTACTAAATCTGGAATTTGGGCTACATCTATAATCATGGTATCCCTTTGTAAAGTATCTTCAAATGTTTCTTTGATTAATTTTGAAAACTTATTTCTAATAAAATCTGTTTCATCATTAAAAGTTTTGTTTTTTTCATTAATTAATTTTAAATCTGTTTCATCATTAAAAATTCCATTTTTTTTATTAATTAATTTTAAAGTGGACTGAATAAAGCTTTCATTTATAGTTAAATTCCCGCCCATCTTTCTTATAATGTTGAGTATTTTCTTATCTCCCTGAAGAGAATTTATATCTAAATTTTCACATTTAATGTCTTCTCCCAGTAGGCCTCCTATAAGCCAAAAAGCAGCTTGAGAAAAGTCACCTTCTACCTTGTATTTTCTATTTTTATACCTTTGATTTCCCTTTATATAAAATTCCTTGTATCCTTTATTATCTATTTCTATCCCAAACTTTTTTAACATATCTATGGTCAAATCCACATAAGGCTTGGATTCTAAATTAGATGTTATAATTATTTTTGAATCTCCATCTAACAGTGGAAGTGCAAACATTAAACCTGTAATAAACTGAGAACTTATATTTCCTTTAACATAAAACTCTCCAGATCTTAGTCTTCCCTTTATACTTAATGGCAGCTTTCCATTATTGTTTTCATAAAAAATAGTTTGCTTATTAAAAATACTGTAGTACTCATCTAAAGGTCTTTCTGGAAGTTTCCCTCTGCCAACAAAGGTAACTTCATCTTCCCCTTGAAGCAAAGCTATTGGTATTAAAAATCTAAGAGTAGACCCAGACTCTATACAATCTACAATTTCATTTTGTATTTTTATATTGCCAGTTCCTTTTATTTTTAAAGTTACTTTTCTCACATCATTTATATATTCCATTGAAGCCTTGTTGCTTATATTTTCCTTTTCAACATCGCTATTTACATATTGAACTTCATTTTTATTATTTGTTTCTTTTAATTCAACTTTATTATCTATCTTTTCCACTTCATTTTTATTATTTATCTTCTCTTTATTCACTTTATTATTTGCATTTTTGGTTTCAAATTCATTATTTATCTCTTCTATCTTAACTCCAAAATTCTTCATTCCTTCTATGGTGGCAAGTATGTCTTTGGAATACTCTATGTTCTCTATAATGCTCTCCCCATCTGCAAGCCCTGCAGCTATTATAGCTCTATGTGCTAGGCTTTTAGAAGGCGGGATTTCTATAGTTCCTTTTAACTTTTTAGGGATAATTTTAACACTAGACATAACATCATCCTTTACCAACTCATTATTTACTACCTAGGCCTCAATACATAATTTTTAAAATCTACTTTATCTAATACAAATATCGTTTTTCAATGCAACATTTACTACTTGAGATATTTGCATAATTAATAAATTTAAAATATAGTCACAATATATCGTATTTCGACAATTGAGTCTATACCATATATTCATAAGATTTTATTTTAAAAGGAATTATGCAATTTCTTTACTTAGTTGCATTATTTAAAAGTTTTTCAACGTATTTCTCCACACTTTGTAATATGTCCTTTATATCTTCATTATATAAACTATAATGTGTCTCCAGCCCAACCTTTTCACTTTTTAATATTCCCGCATCCTTTAAAATTCTAAGATGCTGTGAAAGATTTGCTTGGCTAAAATCAAATTCTTCATTTAATTTGCAAACACATTTAGGTCCTTCATAAAGAAATTTTATTATTTTATATCTAACTGGATGTGCCATAGCTTTAAGCACATTTATTGTAAAATCATCAAAATTCAAATTTGTTACCTCCCTAGTGAACTCTCCTCCACTTGCTTACGCTGAAGTGAGGGCTTCTCCGTTAAAATCCTTGCAAAATCAACATAAAACTAAATTTTATATTTTGTATTTAGTATAGGCTACTTACTATATCATTTCAACATAGATTTTGTTACAAATAAATATTAACAAAAGGAGCCTTTATAGACCCCTTTGAAATTATAAATATTTTTTTATTTCTTCCGCTGAAGGAACTCTTCCCATTATTTTTACCTTTCCATCTACTACAAGAGCAGGAGTTTTCATTACTCCATAAGACATTATTTCCTTAATATCTGTTACTTTTTCAATCGTTGCATGAATTCCTAACTGTTCCACTGCCTTTCTTGTATTTTCTTCTAAATTTTTGCAATTACAACATCCTGAACCTAAAACCTTAATTATCATATTTTTCCCACCTTTAATATAATTTGTTTACATAAAAACATATGAATATAAATTAAATGAATATCCTATTATTATTATTCCCATAGCAACTATTGCTACAAACACATACAATAATTTGCGTTTTACAACTTTGCTAAGCATAACCATTGATGGTAGAGAAAGAGCCGTTACTGCCATCATAAAGGACAATATAGTTCCTATACCTACGCCTTTGGCAAACAACGCTTCTGCTATTGGAATGGTTCCAAATATATCTGCATACATTGGAATTCCAACCACTGTTGCAAGTATTACTGCAAATGGGTTCTTACTTCCCACTACATTTTCTATTACAGATTGAGGTATCCAGTTGTGGATGGCAGCTCCAATACCTACCCCAATGAAAACATATAACCAAACTTTATGAATTATATCTAAAACTTGCCCTTTAGAATAAGATATTCTTTCTTTGCGGTTTAATTCAACTACTTCAGCATCTACATTTTCTATTTCTTTAACATAACCTTCTACATACTTTTCCATCCCTAATTTATCAATGAGTGTTCCACCAACTACTGCAAGTACTAATCCCACCACTACATATGCTATGGCTATTTTAGCCCCAAAGAATGACATAAGTATCATAAGTGAACCTAAATCCACTAATGGTGAAGATATTAAAAATGAAAAAGTTATTCCAAGTGGAAGTCCTGCTGATGTAAAGCCTATAAATATAGGTATACTAGAGCAGCTACAAAATGGAGTTATAGTTCCTAAAAGTGCTCCTAATATATTTCCCTTGATTCCTTTGATATTACCCAATATTTTCTTTGTTCTCTCTGGTGGAAAATAACTTTGGATATAGGAAATTATAAATATTAAAACCGAAAGCAGTATGAAAATTTTTATGGTATCATATATAAAAAAGTGTATGCTGCCACCTAGTCTTTCCTTAATTGACAATCCAAATACCTTCTCCACAAGCAATCTTACAAGTTCATAAAGCCAAGTCATTTTCAAAAGTTGAGCGTTAAGAAAACTAAATATTTGACCTATTATTCCCATGAAAAAACCTCCTTTTTAGCATAAAAACATGCTCCTTATAATATTTTTAGACCTACTCATATAGAGTTTTTAATTTTTATTTAAATTACATATTTTATTATATAACTGTATAACTATATAATGAAATACTTATATAGTTATAATACTTCTAAATTTGGTATCTGTCAACATAATACTATAGCAACTGATTTATTTCATGATTTTTAATTTTATTTGCTAAATCCTTAATTTTTTCTTCAATAATTTTTGCTGTTTTAATGAACTCTTCATCACTCTTACCTGTTGGATCTTCTAATCCCCAATCCTCTGTATGCTTTGCTGGCAAAAATGGACACACAACATTACACCCCATTTTTATAGCAATGTCCACTGGTGGTATGTCCGTAAGTAGTTTTGAAAATTGAGTTTCATTCATATCTATTTCGTATAGTTTTTTTATTATTCTTACAGCATCTTGATTAATCTGTGGTTTTGTTTCTGTACCTGCAGAATACGATTGAAAAACATCAGACGCAAATAGCTTTCCTAATGCCTCTGCCATTTGAGACCTGCAAGAATTGTGAACACATATAAAAGCTACTTTTGGTTTCATAATAATTCATCTCCCTTTATATCTCTTCTAACCATTTATTATTTCTGTGAAGTTTATTAATATAAAAACGTGAATAACCATAATGTTACTATTATTTTACCACATTAATTTATATTGTATTTATGTAAATAATTCAACTTTCGCAGTTATAAAATAAAAAATTTGCAGTTAAATAATATGTACTAGCTACGAAGTAAAAAGTAAGAGTTAAGGATAAAACTCTAAGAGTTTTTTATAATTACTTAGTACCCCTTACCTCTTCACTACTACTTCTTACCTTGTATAGGGTAATTGTTAACCGTCCCCCTTTGCAGTTGCCTACTAACTCTTATTTCATCCCCTCTACACCCCCTTCCAAGCCCCTTCAATCCCATTAAAATAATAATGATAATAATAATAATGATAATAAAAAGAAAAAATAAGATTAATACAAATAATAAAAAATATAATTAATAAAAAATAATCATCAGCATAATAAAAAATAATAGATCCCTCCATAAATACTTTTTTGCTGTTGCTAAAAACTTTCCAAATATTTTTCTCAAAAGGTTTATTAAAATATTCCTCAAAAAGTTTATTAAAAGCTTATTAAAAAGTGGAATAAAATAACCAAATGCATATTTAGTTATTAAAGAAGTAAATTTATCCGATGACTAACCTTCAGCTGGAGAAAAATCCATCTGAAGCTAAGAGCTCTGTTTATTTTTGCTATACATAAACAACGGTTTAAGCACTAGTGATGTTGCAAAAGACGGTGCTAAAGCTATAATTGCTTCTTTGTGATTAAAGGATGATAAATTTGGAGGGATAATCATGGCAGTATTTAGAATGTTTTATATAAACTTTTGGAGAGATGCTTTTGTAGTAGACCTAACCCCTGAGGAAAGGTATTTTTATATTTACACAATGACCAACCCTAATACCAATCAATGCGGCATTTATCAAATATCCAAGAAAACCATGGGCTTTGAAACTGGCTTTAATGAAGGTGAAGTGGACAATCTTTTAAATAGACTCACTGAGTGTGGTTACATAGAATACTCTGAAGGCTCAAAGGAAATTATGATAACAAACTGGATAAGGGAAAACTTTATAAACAGCCCAAACAATATAAAAAGCTTAAATGGCGAACTTAAAAAAGTGGTAAGTAAGGACTTTCTACAAAAATTCTATAATATTTGTGCAGATGAGGAGTACCCTTTAGACAAGCTATTTCAAGGTATAAAACTGAATTCTGTAAGCAACGCTGCAAAGACTATAAATAATATATCAAACACTTCAAAGACCATAAATTCCAAAAGCACTATAAATACTACAAGTATACTCGATGCTACAAAATCCAACATTTCAAGCACCAATTCCAAAACTATAAATACTGAAAACAATATTATAGACACTTCTAACACTATAAATTGTAGAAACATTATCTCAAACATTGCAAAGACTAAAAATGCCGCAAGCACTATAAACAATACAAGTAGATTTTTAAATAATAATTCAAACACTGCAACTATGGAAAATAATACTTCAATGAATGATTTAAACACTGAGGATGTTATAAAAAATAGTACTGTAAGTAATGATTCAAGCATATTTGATGCTACAAAATCAAGCATTTCAAACACCATAAATAATACAAGCACTGCTTTAAATACCCTAGATACCTCAACCGATGCATCCTTAAACTATTCAGATGCTACTGAACATACTGCCGAAGCCCAAGATCCTCTTATACCTTTAGAGTCTAGCAGCGCCTTCGAGACCTTGGACCCTGCATTTAAAAGCCTTATAAAACTGTTTAGCAGCAACATTCATCCCATAACCCCTTTAGAATATGTAAAACTTTATGATTGGTCAAAGGATATAGAGCCGGAAGCCATGGAAATAGCCATACTAGAGGCTGTAAATCACAACGCAAGAAGCATGAGCTATATTAATTGCATACTAAACAACTGGCTTTCTCTAGGAATTAAATCCAAGGCCCAAGTAGAAAATTACCAAAGGGAATGGAATGAAAAGCAAAGCAGAGGTAAAAACTTTAAAGATTACTCTTCTGGAGATTTTACTGGTAATCACAAAGGTTATGGCAATATTAATTATCAAGGCTACAACGCTAACAATCATCAAGGTTTCAATGCTGATAATCATCAAGATTACACCCCTGATAATCACGAAAATTATAGCAGCAATAATTACCAGGATTACAGCAGCAACTCTACTGACTGCAATGACGGAAATTACAGGGACTTCAATGGAAACTACTACTGCATTCCAAATGTATCTGCCTATGATTATGTGGAAATTCCTGAATTCGAGAATAGCGACCAATAATATGATTTGTGATTATTTGTTATTTATGATATATTATTTTTAAAATTGATTATCTAATTATACTTAAAGAAAAGGTGGATTTTGATAATGACTAAGTATGCAATAGTATTTTTTATGTCTATGGTTCCAATCGTGGAATTACGTGGTGCTATACCATATTCTCAACTTTATCAGTTACCCTTACTTCAATCTTATATCATTGCAATTATTGGCAATATGTTACCAGTGCCTTTTATATATCTATTTGCAAGAAAGGTGCTTGTATGGGGAGCCGACAAACCTGTTATTGGTAATTTCTTCACATGGTGCCTAGCAAAGGGTGAAAAAGCAGGAAAAAAATTAAAAGAAACAGCAGGTAATAAAGGCTTATTTATCGGTCTATTGCTATTTGTAGGAATACCACTTCCTGGAACTGGCGCTTGGACAGGTACTTTAGCGGCTAGTTTTCTAGATATGGATTTTAAAACCAGCGTTTTAGCTGTTATGGCTGGAGTATTATTAGCAGGCATTATAATGGGCGCTGCTAGTGTAGGTGTGTTTAGTATATTTTAATTTAGAATTTCTAAACAAACCTCTGTTAAAAAATATATTATTGTAAAAAACACATAGATTAAAGTATGGTTTGATGTGTACTTTATCTATGTGTTTTTATATTTATTAGTACCTAATTAACTGTACAGTATTATTTAATCTTTTAATTGCTTAATGAAGTTTATGGATATCTTTAGTTTTATTAGTATATTTATTATTAAAGCTACAATCAAGGTGCATGACCAAAATGTCACAAATTTAGGTTCATTAACATTATTTAGATTAAGCCAAAACATAATAAATAAAACTAATAAAGATAATATAGTTATAAAATCAATAGTGAAAATTAATTTAAGCCTTTTACCTTTGTTTACCAATACGCATAGTATTGTACTTAATAATAATATTATTAGAGACATAAATGGAGCATTCATTCGGCTTCCTCCCAAAATAACTTTTGGCTTAATTATAACATAAATGGTTTTTTTTTCAATATACTTATGTTTTATTCTTTAAAAAAAGCACAAAGGCTACAGTATTTTCTCTGTAAAACCTTCGTGCTTCATTAATCTTTTCACACAAATTGTATTCAAAGTTTTATTATCACATTTATTCCTTTATTTTCTATGAACTTTTCCCTATTCCACTGTTACAGACTTAGCTAAGTTTCTTGGTTTATCTACGTCGCAGCCCTTAGCTATAGATGTGTAGTATGAAAGAAGTTGTAGTGGTATAACTGAAAGCACTGGTGCTAAAAGCTCTATAGTTCTTGGGATATATTTTGCTGTATCCACAGTCTTTTCTATTTCAGTGTGACCTTCCATAGCAAAAGCAAGAACATTGGCGCCTCTTGTTTTAACTTCTTTTATATTACTTACCATTTTTTCAAATAAGCTTTCTTGAGTTGCTAAAGCTATAACTACTGTACCATCCTCTATAAGAGCTATAGGGCCATGCTTAAGCTCTCCAGCTGCATATGCTTCTGAATGTATATAAGATATTTCCTTAAGCTTTAAAGAACCTTCCATAGCCACTGCGTAGTCAAGACCTCTTCCAAGGAAGAACATGTCTTTATGCATGTGGTTTTCTTCTGCAAAAGCTTTTATATCTTCTTCATTTTGTAGAAGTTTTTCTGCTTTTTCTGGAAGAAGAAGCATTTCCTCTTTTATAGCTTCTATTTCTTCATTTGATAAAGTTCCTTTGTTTTCTGCAAAGAATAAAGCTATTATATACATTGCTATAAGCTGAGTTACATAAGCTTTAGTAGATGCTACGGCAATTTCTGGTCCTGCCCATGTATATAATACATCGTCAGCTTCTCTTGAAATTGAACTTCCTACTACGTTTGTAACTGCTATTACTCTAGCATTTTGTCTCTTAGCTTCTCTTAAAGCTGCAAGAGTGTCTGCTGTTTCACCTGATTGGCTTACAACTATCATTAATGTTTTTTCATTTATAATAGGATCTCTATATCTAAATTCTGAAGCTACTTCCACTTCTACTGGTATTCTAGCTAATTTTTCTATAGCATTTTTTCCTATTAAGCCAGCGTGATAAGCTGTTCCGCAAGCTACTATATATATTTTATCTATGTTCTTTATTTGCTCTTTTGTTATAGTTATATCATCAAGTCTTATTTTTTCATTTTTAATAATTCTTGAAGTCATTGTGTCCTTTATAACCTTTGGTTGCTCATGGATTTCTTTAGCCATGAAATGCTCATATCCACCTTTTTCAGCAGCATCTGCATCCCAAGTTACGTGGTATACTTCTTTTTCTACCTTGTTTCCTTCTAAGTCTAATAAAGTAACTCCGCTTTCATCCATTACTACAAACTCTTTGTCCTCTAAAAGATAAATATCTCTTGTGTAGTTTAATACTGCTGGTATATCTGATGCTATGAAGTATTCTCCATCTCCAAGACCTACTATAAGTGGACTATCTTTTCTAACTGCCACTAATTTTCCTGGCTCATTAGAACAAACTACACCTATTGCATAGCTTCCTTCTAATTTTTTAACAGCATTCATTACAGCTTCTACTAAATCTCCATTGTAGTAGTAATCTACAAGGTTTGGTATAACTTCTGTGTCTGTTTCTGATTTAAAACTATATCCTTCCTCAGTTAACCATTCTCTTAACTGAATATAGTTTTCTATTATACCGTTGTGAACAACGCTTATAGTTCCATTTGCATTAGAGTGTGGGTGTGAATTTACATCAGATGGCTCTCCGTGAGTTGCCCATCTTGTATGTCCTATACCTATATTTCCGTGTACTGGAGTCACTTCTAATTTTCCTTCTAAGTTTGCAAGTCTTCCCTTACACTTAGTTACATCTATACTTCCATCTTCAGTTATTACTGCAACTCCTGCTGAATCATATCCTCTGTACTCCAACTTACTTAATCCATCAACTAATACAGTAGTTGCCTGTTTTTTACCTAAATATCCTACTATTCCGCACATTATTAAATTCCGCCTTTCTTATTCCATTTGTATTTTTAAAAATAGAATAAGGCCTTTACACTGCCATTTATCTTGTGCTAGAAATCACTTTCTAGTTTTATAAATGGCTCTCGGTAGTGTGTACCGCAGGGCATCCGCCGAACTCTCGATACTCCCTGTCCTCGTCAACTTAAGTGACACTCCAAATTTTAAATTTGGTTAGTGGAACTTACTCGGACCTTAGTCCGAGTTTCCTTTATTTACTCCAAATTTTAATTTTCCTAGTGTCCCCTAAATTCTGGCGCTTTAACTTTCTTTCCTCCTATTTCAATATTTAAAAGCCTTATGTTATCCATATAATTATATTCATTTATATATAAATGTTCAATTAAAATTTGTGTTTTTTTACAAAAAATTTGCACATTAATAAAGTAAACGTTTGTGATTCCTTTATTTTCAAATGTAGCACATTAGAATTTTAATTTGCAAACCTTTCTGAAAAATAACTTTTTTGTTGCATGTAGTGAATGATTTTTTGCCTTTTTTATGCTAAAATATAATTAGGTTAATTTTTTTGTTAGGGGTGATTTTATTGAAAAGGATAAACATAACAGAAACTGTCTTAAGGGATGCAAACCAATCTTTAATAGCTACAAGAATGTCATTTGATCAATTTGCACCTATCTTAAGAGATTTAGACGATGCAGGATATTATTCATTAGAGTGCTGGGGTGGAGCAACTTTTGATTCCTGTTTAAGATATTTAAAAGAAGACCCTTGGGAAAGGCTAAAGAAAATAAAATCCGTAGCAACAAAAACTCCTCTTCAAATGCTTTTAAGAGGACAAAATATATTGGGATACAAACATTATCCTGATGATGTGGTTAGGAAATTTATAAAAATGGCTGTTTACTATGGCATGGACATCATAAGAATCTTTGATGCCCTTAATGACTACAGAAACATAGAAGTTGCCATGGATGAAACTAAAAAACAAGGTGCTCATGCTCAAGGAACTATAGTTTATACTGTAAGCCCTATTCATGACATAGAAAACTACACAAATTTAGCTAAGCAATTAGAAAACATGGGTGCTGACTCTATTTGTATAAAGGATATGGCAGGACTTATAATGCCTAATATAGCTTATGATTTAGTTAAAGGCATTAAAGAAACTGTTAAAATTCCAGTATTCCTACACTCTCACTGCACTAATGGTATTGCTGAAATGGCTTATTATAAAGCTTGTGAAGCTGGAGTTGATGGAATAGACTGCGCTATATCATCCTTAGCAGGTGGAACAGCTCAGCCTCCTACAGAGTCATTACACTACGCTTTACAGTCTGCTGGCTTTGAAACCGGTCTCAATAAGGATAAATTAACTAAGATAAATAATTTCTTTAAACCTGTAAGAGAAGAATTTATAAAAAATGGTACACTAGATCCTAAGGTTTTAACTCCAAGACCAGAGGGATTGGTTAACCAAATTCCTGGTGGTATGCTTTCAAATATGATATCTCAATTAAAAGCTCAAAATTCACTTGATAAGCTAGATGCTGTTTTAGCAGAAGTTCCAGCAGTTAGAAAGGATTTGGGCTATCCACCACTTGTAACTCCTATGAGCCAAATGGTTGGTACACAAGCTACAGTTAACGTGTTAACTGGCGAAAGATATAAAATGATATTAAAGGAAGTTAAAGCTTACTGCAAAGGTGAATATGGAAAAGCTCCAGGAGAAATAAATTCTGATGTTATGAAAAAAGCTTTAGGGGATGAACAGCCTATAGAAGGAAGATTTGCTGACACTTTAGAGCCTGCTTTTGACAAGGCTAAAGAAGAAATAAAGGATCTTTCTACTAGAGAAGAAGACATATTGTCTTATCTATCATTCCCACAAGTTACAAAGGAATTTTTAGAATATAAAAAAAGTAATCCTGATGTAGAATATATTAGAAAAGAAACAAACTCTCAAGTTGTTTAGTTAAACGTTATTCCAGACCTATTAAGGCTATTTTAGGCAATTTAATAATTATTTAACTTTTATACTATATTATTTTAAAATACATTGGAGTATAATATTCTCATAGGGTTTTGAAATAATATACTTAGGGAGGTTATAATTATGAAAAATGAAATAAAAAACATATTTCTTGCTGGCATTGGTTCCGCAGCATATACTTACGAAAAAGCCTCTAAAATGGTTAATGATTTAGTTGAAAAAGGTAAGTTAACTGTAGAAGAAGGCAAAGAATTATCTGAGGAACTAAAAAGAAATATAAAAAACACTACTGAAAATGTAAAAGAAAACGTTGAAAATAAGCCATTAACAAAGGAAGATATGGCTAGTTTATTAAAAGAAATGAATTTTGTTTCTAAAGATGAAGTGGATGATTTAAAGTTAGAAATATCTAAGCTTCAAGAAAAATTGGACTCTTTAACAAACAATCAATAATGCATTTAAAAGCCCGAAGCCTAAAAATCTTACGGGCTTTTCTTTTATAAAAATTTATTTAAGGCAGAGGATTAAAAAATGGTTAGAAAATCAGTGCGCAGATTTAGAGAAATCATAAGAGTATTAACAAAACATGGTTTTGGTTACATAATAGATTCTAAAATAAATAAGTCAGCTAATGCTCCTGTAAATTTAAGAACAGCTTTTGAGGAGTTAGGGCCTACCTTTATAAAAATAGGTCAAATATTAAGCACAAGACCAGATATTCTTCCTGCAAATTATATAGAAGAGCTGGTAAAGCTTCAGGATAACGTAATAGAAGAATCTTTTTATGATATAAATAATGTCTTTTATAAGGAATTTAACAAAAACATAGACGAAGTATTTTTAAAATTCAATAGAAGTCCTTTAGCTTCTGCATCCATAGCTCAAGTTCATGAAGCTACATTAAAAACTGGTGAAGAAGTTATAGTTAAAATTCAAAGACCAGATATATACGAGAAAATGCATTTGGATTTATCTATACTTTCTAAAATTTTTTCCCTAACAAAAGCTAGATTTTCTGATGCTTTAATAGATCCCAAAGAAGCTGTTGACGAGTTAATAGACGCTACAAAAACAGAGCTAGATTTTAACTTTGAAAGGGAAAACATAAAGAAATTCAAAATCCTTAATGAAAGTGTTAAATGTGCTTATGCTCCTTATGTAGTATATGAATTGTGTGGAAAAAAAGTTCTCACCATGGAAAAAATAGATGGTTTTAAGATAAATAATATTGATATTTTACGCTCTAATGGCTATGATTTAAAGGACATTGGCAAGAAATTAGCCTTATGTTACTTTAAGCAGGTTTTTAATGATGGCTTCTTCCATGGAGACCCTCATCCTGGCAATTTAATTATAAAAGAGGGTAAAATATGTTTTATCGATTTTGGCATAATGGGAGAAATTCAACCCTCCTTAAAGGAAAGTTTAAATGACATAATACTAGCTGTGGCCTATAACGATATAGATAAAATGATATCTGTGGTTTTTGCCATAGGCATAAAGAAAGGCTATATAGATAGAAATAAGCTTTACGAGGATATTGATTATATTTTTGCCAGCTATCTAAATACTTCTTTGCAAAATATAAAAATATCTATTATGCTTCAAGAAATATTTGATGCCTGCAAACAAAATAATATTCAATTACCTAAGGATTTAACTTTATTAATGAGGGGTATGGTGATAATAGAAGGGGTAGTGGCTGAAATTGCCCCGGAAATTAAAATAATGGACGTAGCCATTCCTTTTGTTAAATCCTATAATAAGTTCACTTTTTTAAAGGATTTAGATTTTGATGAATTGGTTATAGGCTCTTATAAATTCTTTAAAAGCATTAAAAGATTGCCTTCAAAGGGCATTGAACTTATAGATAGTGTCTTAACTGGAAGGGCTAAGGTTAAACTAGAAGTTAAAGACCTTGAAAGCTCTGTAAATGAGCTTAATAAAATGGTCAATAGAATCACCTTTGCTCTGGTTATATCCTCCATGATAATAGGCTCATCCTTTGTACTTAGTTCAAATACCGGCCCTAAAATGTACAATATGTCCATTATAGGCGTCTTTGGCTTCTTTATAGCAGCCATAATGGGCTTTTGGCTTTTAATATCTATTATACGATCTGGAAAAATGTAGAATGTATATTTACATTCTACATTTTAATAAAATTTCATGGAATTGTACCAAAAACCACTGTTGCATGTCTAGTTTACAATTGACAGCACAAGTGGCTATTTTACATTTAGCTATATCTTTAAGCTCCTATGCCTTCAATGGTATAGGTTATTAGATTATCTATAACCTCATCCACATCCTTTATGTCCTTGTTTATAAGCTCATAAACCGCCGCGGAACACAAAACTCCAAAAAATGTATAAGCCATAAACTTAGACTCTCCTTTTCTAACTTCCCCACTTTCCATGGCTTCTTTTAAATTTTTCTCTATAAACTCTATATAATTCCCTATGGCATCCCTTAATTGTAAATTTGTTATATGTTGTCCCCATAACTGACTCATTATAACTTTGAAAAAATCACCATTTTTATATATAGTATTTAATTGTATTCTACATAATTCCCTTAACCTAGATATGTATGTTTTCTCTGCATTAACTGCTTCTTCTACTTCTTCTCTTATCATATTTATACCTTTAGTTATTATATACTCAAATATCTCCTGCTTGCTTTTAAAATGATAGTATAAAGTACCCTTAGCTACCCCTGCATTAGCCGCTATTCCATCCATGGTAGCTCCTTCGTACCCATATTTTGAAAATATTTTTACTGCAGCTTGAAAAATTGCTCTTTTAGTTTTATTCACTTATATCACTCCATTTAAATTATCGCTGTGTCTTTTCTTTAAATTCGTCCAAGATATATTATACTATTTAGTATACTTATTAAAAAGCCTAAAATATCTTTATTTTATAATTAGGCGAAATTTTCTGTATATTTTAACCGCTTATTTTTGGGAGGTGCAATTGTTTTAATCTAATTCAAATTTTACAGTTGCAAAATAAAACTATAAAATTTGCAGATACTATAATAACCTAGAATGAATATTATTATATATGTTATAATACCTTATATTGAATTAAGTTAGGAAACTTATGTAATATTTTCACTAGATGAGAGGTATATATATGGAAATTAAATTTTTTGATAGAAAAAATAAATGCTACAAAACTGAGAAGGTGGCAGGAGAAAAATACTTAAACTGGACCTATTCATCACCTATGGGCATGAAGTTTCTAGAGGCAGTACTAAAAAAGAAGGTTTTCTCCAAGCTTTATGGCCATTACTGTGACTGTTCTTTAAGTAAAAGAAAAATACCTGGTTTTATTAGGGAATTTAGTATAGATACAAAAGAATTTAAAAGACATGATTTTAGAAACTTTAATGATTTTTTTATTAGAGAACTAAATAAGGATGCTAGAAATATTTCCTTGGAAAACAATATACTTATTTCTCCTTGTGACGGAAAAGTTTTGGCCTATGATCATGTAGATATAGACAGCTTAATACAAGTTAAGGGAATTACTTACTCACTCCAGGAATTAATAGGCAATAAAAATATAGCTGAAAACTATACGGACGGCTGCTGTCTTATATTCAGACTTTGTCCTACAGATTATCACAGATTTCACTTTGTAGATGAGGGAAAATGCTCTCCTACTCAAAAGATAACTGGTCACTATTATTCTGTAAATCCAATAGCTCTTAAAAATGTGAAAAAGCTATTTTGCCAAAACAAAAGAGAGTGGAGTATTTTAAGCTCTAAAAACTTCAATGAAGTGCTTTATATAGAAGTAGGCGCTACTTGTGTGGGCTCAATAATACAAACTTATACCCCAAATAATGATGTGAAAAAAGGTGATGAAAAGGGACTTTTTAAATTTGGCGGTTCTACAGTAATTATTTTTTTCCAAAAGAATTCTGTGAAAATTCACCAGGATATATTAAAACAAACCCAGCTAGGATATGAGTGTTCTGTAATTCTTGGGGAACCAATAGGAACCACCTTTGTAAAATAAATTTACAAGCTTTTATGAATTGAAATACTATGCTATAAAAGCTTATAGCCACTAACTTCGTAAGATAAAATTACAAGGGCTGTTGCATTAAAGAATTTATATATTATATATTCTTATTGCAACAGCCCCATTTTTGTATTTATTCTTAGTACAATGGACCATTTTTATAAAGGCTTTTTCTTATAAAAACCTTTTATAAAGACTTTTATATTTTAAACTTGGCTGTAATTTCTTTAAGTTTTTCAGCACTATATTTATTCTTCAAGGAATTTTCCTTGATATTAGATAATTCTTGGCTGATTTCTACAACCTTAATAGCTATACCTTCCACATCTTGCGCTTCTGAATTTATATTTTCATTCACTTCTTCTATAGCACTTACTATACTATTTATAGTAGTATTAATTCCCTCTGCTTCACTTGAAAAATGATTCATAAAGTTTTCAAATGTGTTGGCATCTTCTTTATATTGTTTTCCCATATCTATAATTTTTTCATAATCAGATTTGATTTCTTTATCCACAAATTTTAGTATTTTATCTGAGCTGAGAGTTAGATTATCCACTGAAGCATTTACCACTTTAACTATTTCTTGAATATCTGAAGCAATTTTTGCCGATTGTTCCGCTAATTTTCTAACCTCATCTGCTACCACAGAAAAGCCTCTGCCAGCGTCTCCTGCTCTAGCCGCTTCTATACTAGCATTTAGAGCTAATAAATTGGTTTGGTTAGTTATATCAATTATTCCGTTTACTAATCCCTCTATGCGTTTAACTACCTTTGATTTTTCTATGGCACTTTCTAGCTCAACTTTAACCTTAGCATAAACTTCATTGGAGCTTTCTATAGCTTTATAAGAATCCTGTACAACCTTCTCTGAATCTGCAACTATCTCCTGAGTCTTGTTAAAGCCTTCCTGTGATTTGTTAGAGATAACCTTAATAGACTCTCCCATGTTTCCTGAGGAAGCTGATATTTCCTCAAAAGTAGCTGCCATTTCTTCTATGGACGCTGACATTTCTTCTGTATGATGCGAAGTATCTTCTGCTCGTACCTTTAGCTTTTCTGTCAGTGCATCTACCAAATAAGCATTTTCATTTATATTATCACTAGCCTTTATAATTTCTGAAACAACTTCGCTTAATGTATTTCTCATCTTAAATATAGATCTAACTATTACCCCTACTTCATCTTTTCTATCCGCTAATTCATTATACTCATCCTCATGTGTTAAATCTAAATTAGCTATTTTATTAATATTATCAGTCATCTTGGCAATAGGACCTGTAATTTTCTTTGAAGCTATTGTTCCTATTAAAATAGATATGCCTATGATAATCAAGCAAATAATACTTAAATTCCTAGTTATTCTTTGTAGTGGCTTGTTTATTTCACTTTCTTCAGAGTTTAATATCAAAAGCCAAGATGTATTTGGAATCACACTATATGCTCCTATTTTTTTAATACCCTTATAGGTGTATTTTTCTGTAGCATCCTCTACCTTTTTGCCTTTCTGTATATCCTTTACTATGTTGTTGAATATAGCTACCTCAGAGGTTTTACCCATCTTTTTACTGTCTGGATGATATATTATAAGTCCTTTTTCATCTAGTAAGTAGGCATAGCTATTTTTAGTTTCACCCACACTTATATTTTTTAGATTTTCTGAAAAGCTTTCTGCATAAACAGACATGCCTACGTATCCTATAACTTGATCGTAATTTTTATGATCTATTATAGGTGAAGTGAACACAACTATAGGCTTTCCAGACTTATTAGATTTTATAGTGCCACTTACTGCACTATTTCCACCAATTGTTTTATTATTATAATCTTCCTTATTTAAATCCACACCAATTAAAGACTGCTCACTAGAAGATAATATTTTGCCATCTGCACCTACTAAAAATATATCTTCTATGTAAGTTCTTTTATCCTTATAATTTAAAAACTGATCATTAATAGTATTTATTAAACCCTCATAATTACCTTTGTTTTCAAACTTCAACTGTAATATATTAAATAATTCCTGAGAATTTGCTAAGCTTCCCACCTCTACCGTATTTTTTTCTAACATTACATTTATTGTTTCTATAGATCTTTTATTTATGGACATCATTTCATTTTCACTTTGCTTTATAAGTACCCTAGAACCTTCATAGTATACAACTCCATATGTAATAAAAATCGATATAATTACTATTAAAGATATAAGTATTGGTATTTGTTTTCTTATAGATATTGTGCCTTTTAAACTTTTAACTTTAGAGTTTTTTATTTTATTATTTTTTTTCTTTTTCCCCTGAGTATCTACTTTTTTTGAAAGTATTACTCCTTCTTTAACATTTACATCATTTTTAACAATTACTTCATCTTCAACATTTACCTGCTCCTTATTCTTTACTTGGTTTTTAGTGTCTGTTTCATGTGAAAGCTTTGTTTTTTTAAGTTTCTTAAATTTAATTTTCTTAAATATACTTTTTTTACCTAAAAACATATCCTTTAATTTATTCCCCATTTTTCTTATCTCCCCCTTAATAAAAAGATAAAAAACACTATATTTATAATATTCAAAATAATTATAATAATAATTTACCACATATTTTAGTATAATATTATAATTATTATCAATATTCCATCTAATATATAACATAT
>NZ_CABDWS010000055.1 GCF_901447495.1 Haloimpatiens lingqiaonensis | reverse complement strand
CTTTCATACATAAATTTCAAGCTCTACATTTTTATATTATAACCCACAACTCCTATTAATTAACTATATAAAAATTTTTCTTATTATTTACATTTATACCCCTTTAAAAAAATATCATACAACGTACTACAAACATTATTAGTTTTTTGCTTTTATTTAATAGGTATATTTTGTTTCTTTTTTCAAAATTTATGAATACTTTTTTCATATAAGGGCAATAATTTAATAAACATCATATTTAACTCTATTAATTAGACAAGCATTTCGACATATAGTATGATTAATCCATATAATTACTTTTTTTATTGTAAAATTTTCTTCCTATGATTTTTATAAATTTTGCAGGTTTTTTATACATGTTTTCGCTAAACCCATTGATAAATCTAAATTCTTAACAAATAGTAAAAAATGTATAAACTTTAAAAAACATATTGACATTTGTATAAAATGGTAGTATATTAACTATAGATGGAAGTTAATAATTATTTTGTAATTTTACCGAATAATTATTTAATCGCTTAATCATCTTATATGTCAAATTAACGGAAAATATCCTGTCAATTTGTCGAAAGCTGTATAAACAGAGCTCTTAGTTTCAGATGGAGTTTTTACTCCAACTGAAGGTTAGAGATCGTTATCCAGGGACGTAGCTGCCGTTATCTCCCACTTTGTTAGAAGTGGGAGTGTTACGGCAGGTAGTCATCGGATAAATATTTATTTTTTTTAATTAAAGCTCTTATTTACTTAAATTCCTTGTTTATTTAAAGATTTTATTCACTTAAAAATTTTATTTATAATTAAAACCATATTCCATTCATCATAAAAAAGTGTTAAAATACAATATGTTCAGTAGGTATTCTTTTGAAACTTAACTGGATAAAATTTAATAAGGATTACAGCAAATTCGTCTTGTATCCTTGAAGGAATAAGAACGGAGGTATTATTATGCATTTAGAATCACGTAACAATTCAAATCTTTCTAGCAGAAAGGCAAATACTAGAAAGCTCACAGTTGTGGGTATGCTATCGGCCATATCCATCATTTTAGGATTAACAGGTTATGGTTTTATCCCTCTTCCTGGGGTTAAAGCAACCATTATGCATGTACCTGTAATAATAGGTGCCTTAATTGAAGGCCCTGTGGTAGGAATATGTATAGGACTTATATTTGGAATCTTTAGTGTGTTTCAAAATATGATGGTTCCATCACTTTTATCCTTTGCCTTTATGAACCCATTGGTATCTGTGCTACCTAGGATTATAATCCCAATAGTTGCCTACTATACTTACAAGGCAGTTCCTATTAAAAACAAAAATAATCCTGTGAAAATTGGTATAGGTGCGGCGTTAGGTTCTTTAACTAACACTATCGGGGTTTTAGGTATGATGTACTTATTGTATGCTGCTCAATTTGCAAAGGCTAGAGGTATAGATTCATCTTTGGCTGGCAAAGCAATATTTGGCATTGGGGTTGCCAACGGAATTCCAGAGGCCATAGTTGCAGTGGCAATAACAATTCCAATAGTACTTTCAGTTAGAAAAATTGTAAAACATAAACAGAGCTCTTAGCTTCAGATGGAGTTTTTACTCCAACTGAAGGTTAGAGATCGTTATCCAGGGACGTAGCTGCCGTTATCTCCCACTTTGTTATAAGTGGGCGTGTTACGGCAGGTAAGTCTCTGGATAAATAAAAAAATAACAGCTAGTCAAAGATTTTATTAAGTCTATGACTAGCTATTAATTTTCTAAAAGCTCTTTTAACATTATTTGTTTAAAGCTTCTAATAATTTTTCTATATCCATTCCGTGAACCATAGCTGCTTCTTCTAAAGTTTCAGCTTGAGCTGATGGACATCCAACGCAACCCATGCCAAAGTTCATTAGTATTGGTGCTGCCTCTGGTTTTTTGCTTAATATTTCACCTATTGTCATGTCTTTAGTTATCATTTATATCACTCCTTTCTTTGCAATTTTCATTTTATCACAAAAACTAGGTAAAAACACCATAAATTTATCATATTGGAGTTTTCAATATTAGTGTTTACACAAAAACTTATTTTGTTACTAAGAACTTATTGGAAGAAAGAATTATATATTTCTATTTACTTATTAATTGGCATTATTACTCCATTAATATATTGGTTTTTATAAAAATAAAAGGTGTATAACCTAATATCATAGATTACTCACCTTTTATTAATTTCCTTTTCAATATATCTCTTTAATTATTATTTTTTTAATTAATATCTTTTGATTAATATATCTTTAGTAATATATTTTTAATTAAATTTCACTTACTTTTATAGTTTGATCTCTTCTTGGTCCTACAGAAACTATAGAAACTTTAACTCCTGTGAATTCCTCTATTTTCTTTAAATAAATCTTAGCATTCTCTGGAAGTTCTTCATAGCTTCTAGCATCCTTAATGCTTTCATCCCAACCATCAAATTCTTCATAAATAGGTTCACAATCAGCTAGTTTTTTAAGGCTTGCTGGGAAGTAATCTATAACTTCTCCATTGCACTTATATCCTACACAAACTTTTATTTTTTCAAGACCTGCTAGAGTGTCTATTTTAGTTACTGCAAAACTTGTAAGTCCTGATATTCTTGCAGAACTTTTTAATATTACAAGGTCAAGCCATCCACATCTTCTAGCTCTTCCTGTAGTAACTCCAAATTCGTGTCCTTTTTCTCTTAACCATTCTCCCATTTCATCTTCAAGCTCTGTTGGGAAAGGTCCTTTTCCTACTCTTGTAGTATAAGCTTTAGCAATACCTACTGCACTATTTACCATAGTAGGTCCAACACCACCGCCAGTACAAACACCTCCAGCTATAGTGTTAGATGATGTTACAAATGGATATGTTCCATAATCTATATCAAGTAATGTTCCTTGAGCACCTTCAAATAAAACATTCTTACCATCTTTTATAGAATCATATACAGTAACAGATATATCTTTTACAAATGGTCTCATTCTCTCTGCAAAATCTAAATATTTTTCGTATATTTCATTAAAATCTAAGGCTTCTCCACCTAAAACTTTAGTTATAAATGGATTTTTCATGTCTAAAGCAGCTTGTAATTTTTCTTTGAATGTATCTTCTTCTAAAACATCACATACTCTTATGCCGCTTCTTTCCATTTTATCTGTATAACAAGGACCTATTCCCTTGCCTGTAGTTCCGATATCATTTTTTCCTCTTTTGCTTTCTTTTAATCTATCTAATACTTTATGGTATGGCATTATTAATTGTGCTCTATCGCTTATTAAAAGCTTTTCTGGAGTAACCTTTACTCCTAAACCTTCTAAATAATCTATTTCACTAAATAAAGCTTCTGGGTCAACTACTACACCATTACCTATTACATTTAGTTTATTGTCATATAATATACCTGATGGTATTAAATGAAGCTTATATTGTTTGTCGCCTACTTCTACAGTATGTCCTGCATTGTTTCCTCCTTGGAATCTAACAACAACTTGAGCATCTTCTGCTAAGTAATCTGTCATCTTTCCTTTTCCTTCATCTCCCCATTGGGCACCTAAAATTATAAATGAAGACATATAAATTCCTCGCTTTCTTAACTCTAATAAAAGAGTATTTATAAACATAATGTAAACCAATTTTAATACACTGATACATTAATATAATTTTTTCACAAAATATATTATACACTTTTTTACGAACATTTGCATAGTTTTTTTTAAAATCTTTCATGATATTTTACATATTACTAGATGTAATATCCCTAGCTACAACTACACCTGTAACAGATGCCTGCATCAATCCTCTAGTTATTCCTGCTCCATCTCCTATGGTATATAAGTTTTCTATAGATGTTTTAAATTTGTCATCTGTAGCAAATTTACTTGAATAAAATTTAACTTCTACACCATAAAGTAATGTATTTTTGCTATATAAGCCTGGCGCAATATTATCAAAAGCCTTAAGTGCCTCAACAATGGACACTAGGTGTCTTTGAGGAAGTACAAAACTTAAATCTCCTGGTACTGCTGATTTAAGAGTAGGTATTGTAGTTGATTTTTTAATTCTTGATGCATTAGTTCTTCTTCCCTTTAATAAATCACCTAATCTTTGCACCATTATTCTATTATCAGCAAGCATATTTCCTAGCTTTGCAATATACTTTCCATATTCTATAGGCTGATTGAATGGTTCTGTGAAAGATGTAGACACAAGTACTGCAAAGTTCGTGTTTTCTGTTCTAAGTTCTTTCTCTGAATAGCTGTGTCCATTAACTACAGCTATTTTTCCATCATCATAGTGTTCTTCTGAAACCACTCCACCTGGATTCATGCAAAAGGTTCTAACCTTATTATCAAAGGTATCTGAGTAATAAACCAATTTAGCCTCATATAAATCTTTTGTTAAATGATCCATAACTGAATTAGGAACTTCCACTCTAACCCCAATATCTACTGCATTGTTCGTAACCTTAAGGTCTAATTTTTTAGCTTGATTTGAAAGCCACTCTGCTCCTCCCCTGCCTGGAGCTACAACTACATATTTACCCCTTAGGATCTTTTCTTCTCCACTTTTTAATACTTTAACCCCTACTACTTTATTATCCTCAACAATTATATCTAAAGCTTCTGTAAGCTCACTAAATTCTGTATTTGTTTTTTCCACTAAATAATGATACATTCCTTTTAAAACTTCGTAAGCTTTTTCTGTACCTAAATGCCTTACAGGACATTCTATAAGCCTTATATTGTGTTTACTAGCCTCGTATTTTATCTCATCAACTCTTTCGTTATTAAGTCCGTGAACTTCTTTATTTGCTCCAAAGTTTAAATAAATATTATCACAATAATCTATAAGTTCTTTAGCTTGATTTTCTGTATAATAATCTAAAAGTCTTCCACCTACTTCTGGGCTTAAAGATAATTTTCCATCTGAAAATGCACCTGCACCAGACCATCCATAAGTTATACCACAAGGCTTGCAACCTACGCATTTTCCAGTAGTTCTTGCAGGACATTTCCTGTTTTCTATATTTCTTCCCTTGTCGATTATTAATATACTTAAATCAGGATTTTTCTTAGTTAGCTCTATAGCAGTGAATATTCCTGCTGGGCCTGCTCCTATAATAATAACATCATAATTGTTTTTCATCGGCTCACCCCCTTACTTATAGTAGCAGAGACAATTTACATCGTCAATAACAAATACGAATATTTTTAAAAAAATTTACTTATACGTTCGTATTTGAGTGTTATACTTTTATTTTGTAAAAATAATGGATAATTTCATGCAATATTTTAAATATTAAAGGTTTATATGCTATAATTAATTATTACTAACCATATATGAACCTAATATATTATTTTCATTATATATTGTTTTCATTTGGGAATAATATTATTAATAATTTTGGAAGGATGTGATTGCATGAACATTCCAAATATATTAACAGTTTTTAGGCTTGCGTTGGTACCAATTTTTGCATATATTTTCTTTTCACCTATGAAGAATAGCCTTTTTCTTTCTATAGCCATATTTTTAATAGCTGGAGCCACAGACGTATTAGATGGCTATATTGCTAGAAAACATAATTTAATTACTAAATTCGGGATAGTTATGGATCCTTTAGCTGATAAACTTATGCTGGTAACAGTTTTATATTGCCTTACTGCCGAAAATTACATATACTCTTGGGTACTTTGGGTGATAATATTGAAGGAACTTTCAATGATAATAGGCGGTACTTTACTTTTGAATAAGGACATGGTAATTCCATCTAATATCTTTGGCAAAATTTCAACTTTTTTATTTTACATATCCATTTTCATACTAATATTTAGCGAGCCACTTGGGAAAATGCTTATATACGTAGCCGTAGCCAGTGCTGTGGTAGCATTCTTTAACTACCTAAATATTTATAATAAAAACGTTAAAAAAATCCAAAATTAAAAGGGGTTGTCTCATTAAAGAATTTACATACGATATATTGTTCTAAATATTTAAATCTAGTAGAATATATCGTAGTATTTATTCTTAGTGCGACAATCCCTTTTAATTTTTACCATTTCATGTCAGCTCTTGCTGTAACTACTTTACCTATTAACTAACTCGTATACATGATATTTAATTCCCTACTAAATAAACTTTTTAGCCTATCTATTAACTAACTCATATACATTATTCTTCCCACATATCCTCTACCATTTTTTCTATATCTTCTTTTCTTCTTTTGGTTTCCTCTAAATCCACAGTTATTTCTTCCCCTATATCTATTACATCTCCCTCTTTTGCTTCTTTAGGGATTTTGTCTCTTTCTATGTCTATCATTTCTCCATTATCCAATTCTATCACTGCAAAACACTCTTCAAACCTATCGATTATTCCCTTCACTTTACCATACCTCCATTTTTATTGCACTACTTAAAATCTATAATTTATATTACTGTTTTTATAAGTCATCTACGAGCAAATCCTCACACAAATATATGTTTTTACAACTGCTAGCATACTCTATCACTCTTTTGGTAAATCCACTTTTTGAAAAAAATATAAAATATTTTTCTTTATATGGAAGCAATGTTGCTTTTTCCATAAGTGAATTTACCACATCCATATCTAAATATTCATTTCTCCATTTACATTCTCCAATAATAGCTTTATCTTTGCTTATTGCTAAAATATCTATTTCTTCCTGTCTCTTTTTTATAGGATTACTTCCCCACCAAGATCCTATATTTTCAAAAACAAATGGAAGTTTTAAATTTCTATTTTTCCTTACTAAATAATCTCTGCATACTTGCTCAAAAATACGCCCTAAATAATTGCTAAATTCTGGTTCTATCTTGTTTTCATACACATAATCCACCATTTCTTGTTCTATAAGAGATGAGTTGCTAAATAAAAATCTATACCAAAAATTAAACATGTTATCACGTATTCTGTATACTGTTCTTTTGGAGTTTTCTTTTTCTCCTACAGGTACTTCCTTGCTTATTATTTGTAGTTCTATAAGGGTTTTTAAATAGTTGGAACACTTACTTCCTTCTTCACCTATTTTAGTTGATATTTCATTTAATTTTGAAGAACCCGTAGCAATAGCTTCTATAATTGAATTATACATGGCTGGTTCCCTAAGTTCTTGTTTTAAAAGATTTAAGGGCTCATCATATAAATAACTAGACTTATTTAACAATTCATTTTTTATATTTTCTTTAATATTTTTATTCCCTTGAAACTTCAATAGGTATTGTGGGATTCCTCCTAGTACTCCATATGCTTTTACCTTATCTTCCATAGAATACTCTGGGAAAAACTTAATGCTATCATAAAAGTCAAAAGGCTCTATTTTAAATTGAGCTGTTCTTCTTCCATATAAGGGGCTTTTATAAGAAAGCACTTCTTTTTCCATGAAGCTCATGGATGAACCACATACTATAACATATAGTTTAGTATCTTTTAAATAATGATCTATAAGGTTTTGTAAAAGTGACGGTATACTCTTATTAACCATAGCTATATATGGAAATTCATCTATAACCAATATTAATTTTTTATCCCTACTCTGCTTAGCTAAAAACATAAATGCTTTTTCCCAAGATTCAAAAGAGGACATAAATTCCTCCATTTGAAAGTACTGAAGTATCTTTTGAGAAAATTTTTCTAAGGCCATTTTCTCATTATATTCTTCTGCTACAAAGAAAATATGTTCCTTGTCCTTGCAGAACTCTGTAAGCAATCTTGTTTTACCTACTCTTCTTCTACCATACATAACCACAAATTGGAAACTATCTTTATCATATAATTTATTTAAAGCTTTTATTTCATATTCTCTACCAATAAACATCTTATCCCGTTGCCACTAACCTATAAAAATTTATAAGGCAACACTTCACCTCCCTTGACCTTTAATTTTTTTCTTTTCTATGAACTCTCCACCCAATTACTCAAGCTAAAATTTGGGCTTCTTGATTAAATATATTTACGTTTATTATCTACCTTTATTATACTCTCTTATAATTAATTTAATCAAGAATAACTTAATCACAATAAACTTAATCATAATTAACTTATTTATGATTAAGTTTATTTAAATATTGTACCTTATGCCATTAATTCAATGTTGATTTATAAAAATTTTGCAAAAATCTCTGTGGCTTATATTAGTACTAGTTCACATTAATTTACATTATTATACTGTACACTATAATTTGCACAAATGTCCATTTTCCTTAAGCCACTTTCTCTTATATTTATAATCTGGAATAACCTTCTCCACTTCCATCCAAAAATCTTTAGAATGATTCATATGCCTAAAATGACAAAGTTCATGCACTATAACGTAATCTATTATATGTGGTGGCGCCATTACCAATTTCCAATTCAAAGTTATACTTCCTTTAGATGAGCAGCTACCCCATAAGGTCTTTACTTCTTTCACTGTTACCTTCTTAGGATATACCCCCATATTTTTAGAAAAAAACTCTACTCTTTCTTTAAAAAAATTCATTGCATTTTTAACATAAAAGTTTTTTATAGCTTCCCTTATATATTGCCTTCTAGTTTCATTATCATATAAATTATTGTCAATAATGACATATAAATTACCACTATCTATATACACATGATCTCTATTATATATACTTTCTTTTACTTTATTAAAGCCATTGATTGCTGAACTCGCCTTACTTATAGAACATTTAATTTCTGAAAGCTCATTGTCCCCAAAAGCTCTAATTTCCTCATGATTTTTAAGACAACTAACTATTTTTAAACTATATTCCTTCCCAAGTAAATGAAACTTCTCCTCATTCTCAAATTTTCTACATACTTTTTTAATCTGCCTCTCTCTCATTAATTCTAATTTTTCTTCAATCCATTTAGCCCTTTTTTCTAACGCCTCATCTATATAAACTTTTTTCAAATTAACAGGAGCAGCTATTATCACTTTTCCATCTTCAGTTATAGTTATACCTATGGTTTTTCTCCTACTTCTTTTTAATATGTACTTTATTTCTTTTCCATTATAAACAAAATTGTTCATGCTAATTCCTTTCTTACTTCTATATCAAATATTTAATTTGTAGATAAGTAATCGTTACTAAATTAATTATATTACATATATCAATATATAGAAATTAAAGAATTCATAAGAAATTATAAGATAGTAATTTTTAATTAATATAAATTATCCTTTAGCCTACTATTAAATAAATTATAGGTTATTTTATTTATTGACAATAAGTAATTAAACTTTTATAATGAACATTGTTCATATGAGAATAATATTTATCATTTTTGTGATGATAATTACTAAAAAATAAGAATACAATTGAAAGTTTGCAGATAAAAATATTAATTTCACTGAACAAATATAATTATATTAGGAGGAATATATTATGTTATTTTATGCTATACTCTTTATTAATTTAGCTCTTGTGTTTTACACAATAGGCGTTTGGAGCGAAAAGAAACAAGGTACATTAAAAAAGTGGCATGTTATTATATTTTGGTTAGGCTTGGTTTGTGATACCTTAGGTACTACTGCCATGGGTAAAATAGCTGGTACAGGCTTTAAACTTAATTTTCATGGCATAACAGGGTTACTAGCAATATTACTAATGCTTTTCCATGCATTATGGGCATCCGTAGTATTATTTAAAAATAATAAAGAAATGAAATTAAAATTCCATAAGTTTAGTATAATAGTGTGGATTATTTGGTTAATTCCATTTTTATCTGGAGCCATGTTTGGAATGACAAGATAATTTGATTTATTTTTTCATAAATCTAGATATATCCAAAAAAACTTATTTGTGTTATAATTTTAAATAAGTTTTTATATAAACATAGAAGATCTTATAATAAAAATACTTTTATTATTTTAGTAAGACTTTATTTTATGTAAATATTAGAGGAGGTGTAGAGATGGACTTAAAAGTTAGTTTCTGTATGCAAGATTATCTTGCTATAGTTCAAAACGTAACATTCAATTTGGGACACTTTAGGGAAAGTGCGTCCAAAATCGAATATTATGTAAACTAACTTTAAGTAGCATCTTTATACTTTTTTCGGTTGAAATATATTATTATAACCCCATTAAACCTAAGTAGAAAGACTCTGCTTAGGTTTTTTTGTACGCACTAGGGCTGGGTGGGCTAATGTAACACTTTCAGTAAAATTTTAATGCGTTATTATGGAGGTTTTTAAAATGAATTATAAAAGAAATTTACGAAAAAATATAAATTTAAATTATCTGTTTATTTTTTTAAATAGGCTAGACTTAACTCAAGGAGTATGGATGATATATCTAGCTAGTAGAGGGTTATCCCTTGCTAAACTTGGCTTGCTAGAAGGCATATTCCACATAACATCCTTCCTTATGGAAGTGCCTACAGGTGCTGTTGCAGATATTTACGGAAGAAAAGCCAGCAGAACCTTAGGAAGAGTATTTTGCATTATAAGCAATATTTTATTAATTTTCTCTACTAACTTTTATCTGTTTGCCCTTTCTTTTGCCATACTTGCCATATCCTATAACTTAGAATCTGGCGCTGGCGAAGCTCTTCTTTACGATTCTCTTAAAGAGTTAGGAGAAGAAAAACACTATATGAAAATAAATGGCTTCAATGAAATGATATTAGAGATAAGTTGTATATTTGCCCTCATGTTAGGAGGTTTCTTAGCTCATAAAAACTACCTATGGCCTTTTGCCTTAAGTGCAGTTTTTGCAGGAATAGCTCTTTTCGAATCAACGTTTTTTCAAGAACCTAGTTTAGGTAAAAACAAAAGCTTAGATAGTCTACATCCTCTTAAAGTTTTTAAAAATCAAACTTTAAATAGTTTTAAAATAGTAAAAAGCACTAAAAAAATATCCTTACTTATTATATTTGCAGAAGTTATGTCAGTGTTCGGAACTAGTCTATTCTACTATTTGCAAAACTACTGGAAAGGTAACGGCTTAAATGAATTTAAAATAGGAACTATATTTGCCATTTCCTCATTAATAAATGCCTTTATAGCTCCTAATGTTCATAAAATCGAAAAGCTTTTTAAAGAACGTGCCTTATTAATTTTTTTACCTATAACCACATGTATTTGTATATGGTGTATAGCTTTCACAAACTATTCCTATGTATTTTTCATAGCTATAGAAATACTACAAACCATAATGTATATTGTAACCAGTAATTATTTAAACAAACTTATCCTCAGCGAAAATAGAGCAACCATTCTGTCTTTTCAAAGCATGGTGTTTAGCTTTTTTATGATATTTCTATTCCCTCTCATAGGGAAAATAGGCGATCTATTTACTCTAAACACTGCTTTTAAGTTCCTAGGAATTGCCTCTGGAATTTTTGCTATACTCAACGTTTTTATAATCTGCTCCAAAGATAACTAAAAAAATTGTGACGGGGCCAAAATTAGAGGGCTAGGGGGCTAGGGGGCTAGTGAAGGATAATTTTTCTTCATTGCATTACGAAAAACTTTAGAATATAAAAAAGATAGCTAACACAATTTCACAACGTGAAATTGTGTTAGCTATCTTTTGGGATTAACTTAAATCTTTTATTGGCGATAGCCAGCTTTAATATATAAATAATAAATAATAAATATCAAATATCAATTAATGAGGATTTTTTTTATTTTATTTAGAAAATCTTTAATTTATAAAAAGGGAACGTTTATAATCTTTTTTAGGCGTAGCCTTTCGAAAGTTATAGGATACTTATTAAAATAAAATAGTAACTAAAATTCGATTCATTTTGCCGTAAGGCAATTGTTTGTATAAATCTTAATTTGTAGGAGAGAAAAGGTAAGAAGTAGGTAAGAGGTAAAAAGTAAGAAGTAATAGTTAAGGATAAAACTCAAGGAGTTTTTTATAATTAATTTGTGAATAAGTAAAAGATAATAGTTCTTCAAAAATTCAGCAAAGATAAATTTTTGAAGAACTATTGCTTAAAGGGCTGATAAGCCCGCAGGCCGATAGGTCGCAAAAATAGCTATGCTTTCACTTAACCCATAAAACCGTAATAACCTTAATAAATAATTTCAAATTGCATTTTTATTTTAAGCTTTAACTAAAAATAGATTATCCTAACTATTTTCTATAATAAGTCTTTTATTATAAATCAGCGGGCTACGCCAAAAGAACTTTTTAAGTGCTCAACTTCTGACTTTTTTACCTATTGGCTTGTTTTATTATTATATTTATTTAATTAGAGATTTTCCATAACATAGTGGAGGAAAATCTTCATTCACTATTAATTATTACTTTTTACCTCTTACTTAATTCTTACTTCCTCCATAAATTCTAATTTAAGAAATTCCATAGGAATTTCAACATTAATTGATATTTGATATTTAATATTTGATATTTAATATTTAATATTTCTATATTTCTATATTTTCGCTGGCTGCCGCCAATAAAAGATTTTTTAAGCCCTTAAAAAGAAAAGGTATAACCACTTCATTTAATGAATCAATTATACCTTTTCACACTATCCCATTGTTCATATTCAATAAAAGATTTTCCGCAACGCAGTGGAGGAAAATCCTCCTTTCCTAGTACCCAGTACCCAGTACCTAGTACCTAATCTTTTACTTCTTACTTAATTGTCCATTGTCCATTTTCAATTGTCAATTGTCCCTTGTCCCTTAGTTCTTAGCGTACTGTTCACAGTCCAAAATTTCAATTTTATCACGGAATTAAAGGCAGCTTTTTCCTACGGCACTTACTTCACAATCTATATTAATAGTTCACTAAGGTTAGTGCCTGCTTCCTTTTCTGCATCACTTAATATTCCCCTTGCTATTTCTCTAAATTTCCTATAGTCATCATTGAGCTTTTCTAAATACAAATCAAACTGATTTCCATTTCCCCCTACGCTATTCATAAGATCCGCTCCTTTTTTCAGGTTATCCATGTAATTATCTCTAAAGTTTTTATCATCCCTTAAAGATTTTAGAAAATTTACATTAGATTCTTTTAGTTCTTTTATAGTATTTTCATCTTTAGCCAATACGTTTTTCACAAATTCATTTTTAGCTTTTATAAACTCATCTAAAGCTTCCTGTCCCATGGTATCTATCATTTTAATAAATGGATGGCCTTCCTCTGCTTCTTCTAGGTTATCCAAAAATTCCACCATATCCAACCATGTTTTTCTCTTCTCTTCACTATCTATATATATATCTAAAAATGCTCCGTAATTTGCCACAAACATTTTGCCAAAGCTACCAGGGAAGGTTCTCATAATACTTTTGCCTATATACTCCTTTTTGTCTTCTATAGAAAGCTCCAAACTCTTATTTAATTTATTTATACTACAACCCACCTCTTCAATATTTTTATAATCACAAAATTCTTTTTCTAAAAAATTTTGTACAACACTCTTGGTGTTCTCAAGATTTGTTATTTCACTTTGTATTTTTTCCAACTTTTCCTTCATAACCTCTGGAATTGTTTTAACTCCATCTATGACATTTTTTATATTTTTTGTACTAATATCTAGATTTCTTAATGCTCCAATTAAATTCAATTTGATGATATCTTCTTTATCAAATTCCCTATAATTATTTTCTGGATTTTTCTCAGGACATATAAGTCCCTCACTCTCATAATACTTTATAGCTTTCTTAGTTAATCCCGTCCTTTGAGATGCTTCCTTAATATTCATTTTTCTCCCTCCACACCTTATATATTTACATATGAATATGTTCTTTACATTTTACTCTGCTAGCAGTTTCAAATAATTCTATACTTGCATATTCCTATGTTAAATATACTATATTCCTATCTCCAAGGTGTAAGTCAATACAAAAAATTAATAACCGATTCACATATGCCCTAATCATATATGAACCGGTTATTGAGTAGATCCTAATTCTTTTATAAAACTTTCATCTATTATTTGAATTCTAAAACCTTCCTTTCCTTATAGTCTTCCTAATAGTCTTCCTAGAAAACTTTTCCTTGAAGCTATTTGTTAAACTAAAATTTTAAATATATTGTTTTGTAACTTACTTACTAAATAACTTTTGAATTAACAATTCGAGAACTAATAATAGTATAGATTATTAACTACCTAGTTATTTTTACCGTTTTTTACTTACTTTACTCTTAAATCTCTAAAACAACTTATCTCTATTTAATAAACTATTAAATTACTTATTATAAGGTTTAGAGATTTACACTAAATTTTTAGTTAATGAATATACAACCTTTAGGGATATTATAAGAATTAGGATCTACGAACTTAGAATAATGACTTTCCCACTGGTCTATACCTTCACTTTCTATAAATTAGTGTTTTGATTATATGAGGTAAATCAATTAGTTTTTTGGTGGTATCACTCCCTTCAATCACTCCCTATATTTTCTATCACTCCATTTAACTTTTGGTATAATGGAGTTTTACTGGAGTAACTATTAGTTTGTTTTTGTTAATATAATAATACAATATTCTGATAACTTTGTCAACGGATTTCGATAAAAATTTTAAGAATTTTTTGCATATTGAAATACTTTATTATTTATCTTTCATTTTGAAAGTCTGCAAACTAAGAATGTTCTTATAATCCCTATCTTGCAGACTTATCTTAACCCTATGCTATTGTTATATACTCTAGTTTATTAATAACTTTCATTATTTTTTCTTTGTTAAAGTATTTAATATTAATAGATTTCCTTTTGTTACAATTCTAAAAAGCTGGTACTATGCTTCCATTGTACTTTTCTTCTATGAATTTCTTAATTTCTGGGGAAGTTAAAACCTTTGATAGAACTTTTATATATTCCTTGTTCTTATCTTCTTTTTTAACAGCTATTATGTTTGCATAAGGTGAATCCTTATCTTCAAGTAATAAAGCATCTTTTGTTGGATTTAGTTTTGCTTCGATGGCAAAATTAGTGTTTATAACTGCAGCATCTACATCTGAAAGTATTCTTGGAAGCTGTGGTGCATCTACTTCTGTTATTTTTAGATTCTTTTTATTTTCTGTAATATCTAATTTAGAAATAACTTCTCCATCTTTAACCTTTATAAGTCCAGCACTTTGTAAAACTTTAAGAGCTCTTGAGCCATTAGTTGGATCATTTGGAACAGCTATTTCCGCACCATCTTTGATCTCTTTTATATCCTTTAATTTATTTGAATATACTCCCATAGGTTCAATATGAACTTTTACAGTATAGTCTAAATCTAGTTTCTTTTCCTCTACAGTCTTATTTAAAAATGGAACGTGTTGAAAGAAATTAGCATCTAATTGTCCTTCTGCAAGAGCTATATTTGGTGTTTGATAGTCTGTAAATTCTACTATCTTTAAAGTATACCCCTGTTTTTTTATTAATTCCCCAGCCTTCTCTAATATTTCTCTATGAGGTACTGGTGATGCCCCAACTATTATTTCTTTTTTATCCTTTCCATCTGCTGAACTACTTTTGACTCCTTCTGTTTTTCCCCCACAACCTATTATTGCTGTACTTAAAAATAAAACTCCTAACAATGCACATATTTTCTTTTTCATTTTAAAATTCCTCCCTTTTATTTATCTAAAATTTATTATCTATAGTTAAACCATTCAACTGCTACTCGTTTCGGCAGTAGTTTACTTGCTAAGCCTTTTATATGCAATGTCACCAACTCCTTGAATTAACTGCACAAGAACCACCAATATTATTATGGTATACACCATCACTGGAGTATTAAATCTGTAATAACCATACTTTATAGCTACATCACCTAATCCACCAGCACCTACAACTCCCGCCATAGCTGAATATCCAATTAAATTTATTATTGTTAAAGTTATTCCCCTAACCATTGATGGAAAGGCTTCTGGAAATATTACCTTAACTAATATTTGAAAAGTATTAGCTCCTAAAGACTTAGCCGCTTCTATAAGTCCATGCTCCACTTCCTTTAAAGAAGATTCTATAACCCTTGCTGCAAAGGGGAATGCCCCTATAGTAAGTGGCACCACTGCTGCTGTTCTTCCTATGCTTTTGCCTACCATTGCCTTAGTAAGAGGAATAACTGCTATCATAAGTATTATGAATGGAAAAGATCTTAGTATATTTATAAATCCATCTACTATACGGTAAATAAATTTATTAGCCTTAAGTCCCTTTTCCTCAGTTGTAACCAAAACCACCGCAAATATTAGCCCTATTATAAGTGCAAAAATTGTTGAGTAAAATACCATGTATATTGTGTCTTTTAATGCTGGAATAAAAACCTCATTAATCAATTAAACCACTTCCCATCCTATATTTTTTGAATCTAAATAAGCACATATATCTTGTTTATGTTCTTTGTTTACATTTATAATTAAGCTTCCTAAAACTTCTTGTCTAAAGTTTTCTAGCTTTCCCCATACTATAGAAAAATCTATCTGAAGTTCCCTAGCCATGGAAGTAATTATAGACTGATTGCTTACTTTTGAAGGGAAGAAAATCTTTATATTAATTCCCTGCTCTGGCAAAAGCTCGTCCCCACATAATAAATCCTTTAATTCTCCTTCAGGAGTTAAAAATAATTCCTTAACTAAACCAGAGTCCTTTATTTCCCCATCTTTCATAAGCACAATCCTATTGCACACCTGCTTTATCACTTCCATCTGGTGTGTAACTATGACCACTGTTATGCCAAGCTTCTCACTTATTTCCTTTATAAGATTTAATATTGAATTGGTAGTTTGAGGATCCAATGCTGAAGTAGCTTCGTCACATAATAATATTTTTGGCTCCAAAGCCAGCGCCCTAGCAATGGCTACCCTCTGCTTTTGCCCACCGCTTAATTCCTTAGGCTTACTTTTAGCCTTATTCTCAAGGCCTACGAGTTCTAAAAGTTCTTTAACTTTTTTATCAATATATGCCTTGTCCTTTTTCCAAACCTTAAGTGGAAGAGCCACATTATGATATACACTTTTGGAATTCAATAAATTAAAATTTTGAAATATCATGCCCATATCTTTTCTTAAATTCCTCATTTTTTTGCCATTTAAATTTGCTACCTCATCTCCCATTACCTTAATGCTGCCCTCATCATAGCTCTCTAAACCATTTAAGCATCTAAGCAAAGTGGACTTACCAGCTCCACTATGTCCTATAATTCCAAAAATCTCACCACTATTTACATTTAGACTTACATTTTTAAGCACTTTAGAATCTCCAAAGCTCTTATTAACATTAGTAACCTCTATGATACTTGATCTTTCACAGTTATTTTCCATTTCTTCTCCTCCTACCTCATATAATAAGTTAAATCAACTTCAAAACTGGAATATTATTTCCAAAGAAATATTTAATGTATAAGAAAAGGCCCGAGAATATCTCGAGCCTTGAAATATCCTCATCTTTCGGCAATGCCGCTGGATTTAGCACCTTTACTGCTTCTGCAGTATGGTTGCTGAGCTTCATAGGGCCAGTCCCTCCACATCTCTTGATAAGTTCCATATTAAATTTTTTAAACGAGCTGAATTATAAAAAAATTAAAAGCCTGAGGATATCCTCAGGCTAAACCTTCAACGTATCCTCATCTTTCGGCAATTGCCGCTGGATTTAGCACCTTTACTACTTTTACAGTATGGTTGCTGAGCTTCATAGGGCCAGTCCCTCCGCATCTCTTGATAAGACTCAATATTTATTTTTAAATGTTGTTTTAAATTATATTAGCTTTTTTTTATAATGTCAACATATTTTTTGTGATGAAAGTAAATTTTATAATTAAGTATATAATAATATATTACACACAAATATAATTATGTAAACTCTTCTTATTTAATAAACTTGCTTAATTAACTTACTTGTTTTATAGCAAAATGCCGTTTTTTATATAGGTATTAGTTCTGAATTTATACAAGACTTTTTGCTTGAAAATTGATATAATCTTTTATGAAAAGTGAGGTGTTTTTTGTGAGTAATGTTGCAGGAAGTGGTTGTGATATATTAGTACCATTTAATGAGAGAAAACCACTTAAGGAAATTGAAAGAAGTATTGTAAAAACATATAGAAAAAATATATGGTCTAAATTTATTAAGGCTATAAAGGATTATAAATTAGTGGAAGATGGAGATAGAATAGCTGTGGCCATTTCTGGTGGAAAAGACAGTTTATTAATGGCTAAATTATTTCAAGAACTTAAACGCCATGGTCAAATGAATTTTGAATTAGAATTCATCGCCATGGACCCAGGTTATCATGAAGATGTTAAAAAATTACTAATAGACAATTGTGAATATCTAAATATTCCAGTTAACATATTTGACTCTGGTATATTTGAAATAGTAGATACCATCGCTCAAGACTATCCTTGCTATATGTGTGCACGAATGAGAAGAGGTGCCTTATATTCAAAGGCAGAGGAACTAGGATGCAATAAATTAGCCCTTGGACATCACTTTGATGATGTTATAGAAACAACTCTTTTAAATGTATTATATTCTGGAAACTTTAAAACCATGCTTCCAAAATTAAAAGCCTCTAACTTTAAAGGCATTGATTTAATAAGACCTCTTTATTATATTAATGAACATCACATTGAGCGCTTTACCCAAAATGCAGGAATTTGGCCGCTTAATTGTGCATGTATGGTAGCCGCTAAAAAAATAGGAAATAAGCGTTATGAGATTAAAGATTTAATAAAACAAATGAAGCAAAACTTTAAAGATGTAGATAAATCTATATTCCGAGCTGCTCAAAATGTAAATATGGATTCTATTTTAGGCTGGGAAAAGGATGGAGAAAAGCACTCATATTTAGATTTCTATGATGAGAGGTAAATCTTCATTGTAAATTACCCCCAATTATAGAAAATGGGCTAGCTTCGCCCTTTCAGTTGAAATATTTTGCTTACATCCTTGGGTACAAGACCACGCGGTTTTACGCAAAATTTATAAAAAACATATACTAATATTTCTATATAAAAAGGGGATAAATATTTGTAAATCCAAGCTTGTTTATGCTTGTAGTAATTTACTGTTATTTCATCCCCTCTTAATCTTTTATTTTTTCTTTATATTTGCATCTTCTGTATCCTTAAAAAAATTATCTATTATCTTCTCAGCCATTCTCTTTTGAATGTTAGCTCCATTAATTAATAAAAGCACTGCCAATATTAGCTTAGCCTTTTGCTCCTTCTGTTCTTCAATATTATCACTATATTTTACTATTTTCTCTATGTTCTTTTGAAACTCTTCCCTAAACTCCATATCTTTTCCGTTTTTCAACTCTAAAAATTTAGAATAAATACCCTGTAAATATTCATTTTCCTCATCTTCCCCTTTTAACTCCTGTAATAATGGAGCTACCAAAAGACTTATGTCATTTATGGATAAAATTTGTTTCAAATTATATATTAAGGTTAACAACACCATGTTTTCCTTAGTGTATTTTTTGTTTTTCACTGGTAACAATATCTTTGCCTTAGCATAGTTATTTATCATGGTTTTAGTTAAAATCTTCTCTTCCTCGTCCCTTTTTAATCCGCTCAATTTGTCATCAAAGAAACTCGTTACTTGATCCATGTATAAATCTACACAAGGTATATCATTAATTTTTATATCTTCAACCAAACAAACCTCATCTATGAGTTTTTTAAGTTTTTCCTCATTTAAAAACACAAAACCACCTCAATCTTTACTACTAGTGAACTTAACCCAGCCACAATGTCACGGGGCTTCCTTCTTCCTCGAACCACAAAGGTACAAGATTTTACGGGCTGAATTATAAAAATTTACTTCTTTACTAATAAGTTATTAGTATTAGTATAGCACTATATAGCATTGATTACTATATGATTAATTACTATTGTATAAAATCTATATTCATGTAAATTTCAATGATTTTTAAAATCATATTGTTATGTAACTACATTTCTTCACATAGTCTTTATTACTATATATTCTAATTTTTATATAAAAAAATAATATTATAATTATATTTTGCTTTATAGTAAATTTATATATTCACTTTTAAAACCACAATATATTATTAAAATTAAAGCTGACACTATCTATTTATATTTAATTCCATACTATGGTTTATTTTAAGATTAAACTAGTGTATTTAGGAATTGAAGATTAAAGCTTACTATTGTAACATATAAATATAACATCACATAGTTTTTAAAACTACATATAGTTACACTTATATTTTAGCTGTGCATATTATAAATTAAATAAGTAAAAAATAAAAACATAATGTTTATTATTACTTTATTTCTCTGAATTTATATGGAAAAATTTTTTGTAAAGGATGTGTTCTATTTGATTAAAAAAATGAGAGAACCTGTAAGTGGTTTAACTCACCTTTTAGGGGTTGTCCTTTCTATCCTAGGGCTTATAATTTTAATACACAATTCCATTGTACTTTCAAAACCTTATTATGTACCTGGCTTTGTGATATTTGGCATAAGTTCCATACTACTTTATACCGCTAGTTCCGTATATCACTTATTATCTGTTCCAGAAAAAATTATAAAAGTTCTAAGAAGAATAGACCACTCTATGATATATGTATTAATTGCAGGTACCTATACACCTGTATGTTTATTTGCATTAAAGGGCACTTTAGGTATGACACTTTTCATAACTATTTGGACCCTAGCAGCAGTGGGTATTATGCTAAAAATTTTTTGGTTCAATGCTCCAAGATGGCTTTCTACTCTATTCTATGTAATTATGGGATGGATTGCAGTAATTGCCATATATCCTCTTTGGAAAACCCTATCCTTAGGAGGAATATTGTGGCTTGTAGCTGGCGGCTTGTCCTATACTGTAGGTGCGGTAATTTATGCTACTAAAAGACCTAGAATAGCTTCCAAATTCTTTGGTTTTCATGAAATATTTCACTTGTTTGTATTACTGGGAAGCTTCTGTCACTTTTGGATGATGTTTAAATATGTAATGTTCGTATAACCCACTTTCTAGATAAACCACAAAAATTTTCACAAAACCCTATAAAAATAAGGCTATTTAATAAATGTTGTGCAAAGTACCTATAAAATATAGTAGTCACTTTGCATATTTTACCAATATGTCTTGAAAAGATCTTTTAGGCGTCAGCCTGCCAAATTATAGTTATATTAAAAATGAA
>NZ_CABDWS010000054.1 GCF_901447495.1 Haloimpatiens lingqiaonensis | reverse complement strand
CTTTCATACATAAATTTCAAGCTCTACATTTTTATATTATAACCCACAACTCCTATTAATTAACTATATAAAAATTTTTCTTATTATTTACATTTATACCCCTTTAAAAAAATATCATACAACGTACTACAAACATTATTAGTTTTTTGCTTTTATTTAATAGGTATATTTTGTTTCTTTTTTCAAAATTTATGAATACTTTTTTCATATAAGGGCAATAATTTAATAAACATCATATTTAACTCTATTAATTAGACAAGCATTTCGACATATAGTATGATTAATCCATATAATTACTTTTTTTATTGTAAAATTTTCTTCCTATGATTTTTATAAATTTTGCAGGTTTTTTATACATGTTTTCGCTAAACCCATTGATAAATCTAAATTCTTAACAAATAGTAAAAAATGTATAAACTTTAAAAAACATATTGACATTTGTATAAAATGGTAGTATATTAACTATAGATGGAAGTTAATAATTATTTTGTAATTTTACCGAATAATTATTTAATCGCTTAATCATCTTATATGTCAAATTAACGGAAAATATCCTGTCAATTTGTCGAAAGCTGTATAAACAGAGCTCTTAGTTTCAGATGGAGTTTTTACTCCAACTGAAGGTTAGAGATCGTTATCCAGGGACGTAGCTGCCGTTATCTCCCACTTTGTTAGAAGTGGGAGTGTTACGGCAGGTAGTCATCGGATAAAATGAATTTAAAATATAAGGAGGAATTTTAAAATGAAATCAACTGGTGTAGTAAGAAGAGTAGACGAATTAGGAAGAATTGTTATCCCAATAGAGTTAAGAAGAACTTTGGATATCGCTGAAAAAGACGCTTTAGAAATCTATGTAGATGGAGAACAAATAATATTAAAGAAATATGAGCCTGCTTGTATCTTCTGCGGAAATGCAAGAGACGTTATAAACTATAAAGGTAAAAATATTTGTAAGTCTTGCTTAAACGAAATAAAGACTGAAAAATAATATATAGAATATTGATTACATAATTTTGCTTATTACCGCATGATCCCCATCATGCGGTTTTTTATTATTTCGTCACATTTTTTACATATTTTTGTAACCAATAATTTACCCTTTTATTTAAATTATATATATAATTATATTATAGAATTGAAAATGGACAGTGACAATGGTCAGTTGACAATGGACAATTGACAATGGACAATTGACAATGGTCAGTTGACAGTTGACAGTTGACAATTAAGGATAAAACTCCTTTTGGAGTTTTTTAGAATATAAATTTAAGAAATTCATTTGGAAATTCAACCTTCATTCTACATTTTAAATTTTAAATTAAAAATAATAGATCTTAAATTCTAAATTCCAAATTTAAAATCCTAAATTTTAAATCACATTTAAATTTTTATAAAATCTCTATGTGAAGAGGTGTTTTATTTGAAAAAGCTAGCGAAAATCTCACTATTTTTATGTGCAGTAATTATATTATTTTGCTTATTTATTTTTAGAAGTGAAATTAATTCTTTTATCAAGAGTCCTTATGTTAAAAATCCTTTAAAAAAGGTGAAAGTACCTGATGATTACGCAAAAATAGATAAAAATAACAACAATGTTTTTGATCCCATAGACTTGGTAAACGCCGCTAGGGAAGAAGCTAAAATTAAAACTAAATATAAAAGCGTCTATTATGTAGGCGGATATCCTCCTGAGGGGGAAGGTGTTTGTACTGACGTTATTTGGAGAGCATTTAAGGGTGCTAGCGTTGATTTAAAAACACTAGTGGATAATGATATAAGTGCAAATATAAAAGCCTATCCTAGGGTTAATAACTCACCAGATCCTAATATAGACTTTAGAAGAGTTCCAAACCTTAACGTATTTTTTCAAAGACATGCTATGAATTTAACTAAAGAAATTAAGCCCTTTGAAGTGGATAATTTAAAACAGTGGCAGCCTGGCGACATAGTGGTTTTTTTAGAGCCCTATGAGCATATAGGCATAATATCTGATAAGAGAGGCCGAGACGGTGTACCATACCTAATACACAATAGCACTCCCCACGCCAGTGAAGTGGCTAATTTTAATTTATGGAGAGCTAAGGTTGCTGGGCATTATAGGTGGGAATTTAGTGATAAATCTAAGCTTGAACAAAATTAACTTCATATTTAAAAATTATTTTTAGTTACAATCTACAATAATAAACCCATCTAAGCCACAAGAGTACGAGGTTTTGTGGGCTCAATTATAAAAAACCAAAGTTTTATTTTCTTTATCATTGGTGGTGAATCTGAAAATAAAACTCTGGTTTATAAGCTTAATTTATTATCTTATTCTTCTTGCAGTGTAGAATTTATATATTGGTGCAACTTTTACAACATCACCAGTATGAGGTGCATGTACCATTTGTCCACCGCCTACATATATACCTACATGACCTGTATGAGGGAATATCAAATCTCCTACTTGTAATTGATCTCTTGAAACAGGTACACCAACACCTATTTGACCATAAGTATCTCTAGGTAATTGAATTCCTGCTTGTCTAAAACAGTATTGTACAAGACCTGAACAGTCAAATCCACTTGGAGTTGTTCCTCCCCATACATATGGAACCCCTCGGAATCCCAATGCAATACTTGCTGCTCTTGCTGCTGCTCCAGAAGCAGGGATTACCACATTGCTTGAAGAACCCGATGAAGATGAATTACTAGTTCCACCTGTGTATCCGCCACCTCTTGATGGTCGACTTGAATTTGTTGTTGATGCCATGGCTAATTGTACTGCCCTTTGAGCTTCTGCTAACATTCTTGCAGAATCATCAACCTTATCCTTATATTTGCTTTCTTCTTGTTGTAATTTTGCTAACACTTTTTCTTGCTCTTTTTTATTTTCATTCATTTTAGCTAATTTATTTTCATTTTCTGATTTTAATGCTACAAGTTTTTGCTTTTCAGTATCTAGTGCTACCTTTTTACCATTTACTTCTTCTTTTTTAGCATCTAATTCACCTATGATTTTCTTGTCACTAGTAACTATGCTTTTTATCATATCTACTCTGCTTATTAAATCTGAAAAGTTTTCAGCATCTAATAAAACTTCTAAATAGCTATCTGCACCATTTATATACATAGCTCTTACTCTCTGATTGTAAATAGCTTGTTGCTCTTCTAGCTGCTTTTTAGCTTCTTCCAATTGTTTTTTTGTAGTTTCTATATTTTTTTCAGTAGTAGATATTTTTTGTGTTAAATTATTACTTTCTCTCATTAAACCTTCTATTTTACCATCTAATTTTTGAATTTCTTCTTCTAAGTCTGCTTTCTTTTTCTGTGCATTTTTTAAAGCATCTTTATTTTGCTGTAACTCCGCTTTTCTTTGATTAACTGTATTCGGAGTAGCCATTGCTGGTAGAGTTGTCCCCATTACGATTCCTGCAGCAACTAATACGGATATTATCTTCTTATTCACTCCCAATTCCTCCCTAATATAAATTATTATAAAACTTCTGTCGTAGTATATTCTAATCTAACTTCCTAAAGCTGCCGAATATTTTTACAAATTTTCATTTGCTATAGTGAGTTACGTACTTTTCATTTACTAAAATCATATTTTTAATTATATCATTTATCAAATTTAAACTCAACGCAAAATTTGGAATAAAGGAAATGTTAACATTTCCTTTTTAAACCATATAATTATAAACAGAGCTCTTAGCTTCAGATGGAATCTTTACTCCATCTGAAGGTTAGAGATCGTTATCCAGGGACGTAGCTGCCGTTATCTCCCACTTTGTTAGAAGTGGGAGTGTTACGGCAGATAGTCATCGGATAAACAGAGCTCTTAGCTTCAGGTGGAGTTTTTACTCCAACTGAAGGTTAGAGATCGTTATCCAGGGACGTAGCTGCCGTTATCTTCCACTTTGTTAAAAGTGGGAGTGTTACGGCAGATAGTCATCGGATAAATTTAAAGAATGTTTGTATATCTCTGATTTAGGCATATTTCTATCTTTAGCCACTTTTTTTATTGCTTCCTTCTTAGATATGCCTTCTTCTATATACTTTTTTATATGTTCCTCTATACTAATATATTCCCAAAGCTCCATTTTTTCCTTTTCTGCCTCAGCCTTATTTTTTCCTTCCAAAATAAGAACAAATTCCCCCTTAGGTAATTTTTCCTCATAATAGGCTATGCTTTCCTCTAGTGTAAATCTTAAAATTTCTTCATGAAGCTTTGTCAATTCTCTACATATAGATATTCTACGATTTCCTAAATTCTCCTTCAAAAATTCTAAAGTTTTTTTAAGTCTATGAGGTGCTTCATAAAATATAAGCGTTTCCTGTCTATCCTTTAAGTCTTCTAAAAATTCTCTTCTCTCTTTATTTTCTCTTGGAATAAATCCCTTAAAAATAAAAGATGTTGTGTCTAAACCAGAATGCACAAGAGCCGTTATAACTGCAGTGGCTCCCGGTATCACCTCAAAGTCTATTCCCTCTTCTATGCATTTTTCTGTCACCACACTGCCTGGATCAGATATACCAGGCATACCCGCATCTGTCACTAGGGCTACATTAATTCCTTCTCGTAATTTAGAAATTATTTCGTTACCTCTTTCTGTTTCATTATATTTATGATAACTTATCAAAGGCTTTTTTATGGAAAAATGGTTCAAAAGCTTTAATGTCTGCCTTGTATCTTCGGCAGCTATCATATCTACAGTTTTTAAAGTCTCTAATGCCCTTAAAGTTATGTCTGACAAATTTCCTATGGGAGTTCCCACTAAAAATAACTTTCCTAAGCTCATATAATCATTCCTTTATTATTTAATTCTTCCGTAAATCTTCTCTATTTCCTCTGTGTAACTGCCATCAGCCTTGTGCACATATAGAGGTTCATCCCATTTTAGAAATTTACCCCCATCCCTTTGTCCCTCCACAAGAACTATATTAGGTGCTTTTCCTGCAGATGGATGTACCATTCTTATTCTTTTAGGCTCTATTTTATATTTTCTCATAAGCGTTACTATGTCCACAAGTCTATCTGGCCTATGTACCATATACATCCTTCCATTATCCTTAAGGAGGGTTCTACAAGCTTTTATTACATCCTCTAAGGTACAAAGTATCTCGTGTCTAGCTATAGCATCTTTATCCTTCAAATTAGTTATTCCTGAATTTTTAAGCTTATAGGGTGGATTTACTGTTACTACATTAAATCTTCCTAAATCCTTTAAAAGACTTTCATCCTTTAAATCCCCATTTACAAACTGCATCTTTTCTTCTAATTTATTATAAATTACAGAACGCTTTGCCATCTCCACCATGTCCTGCTGTATTTCCAACCCGCATATGTACTGAGGGCTTTTTTTTCCTTCTATTATAAAAGGGATAACCCCTGTTCCACTGCACAAATCTATTACTCTATCTCCACTTTTGACCTTAGCAAAATTGGCTAAAAGCACCGCATCTACTCCAAATCTAAAGCCTTCTTTTTTCTGTATAACACATAACCCGCCTAATTGTAGGTCATCTAATGTTTCATCATCTCTTACTATACTCATATCTTTATATAAACCGGTAGTTTATCCTCCTTCTAATCAAATAAGCAATCCAGGATATTTCCATTCACCCTTTCATGCATTAATTTTAACCCCTAAAAACTCTTACCTCTTACTTCTTACTTAATTGACAATTGTCAATTGTCAATTCCTAAAACATGTCTGTCTTTACAAGTACATAAGTAACTATAGAAGATATTCCTGCAATTAAAGCTAATACATACCAAAATCCATTTGGTGAATTAGAAAAAGGAACATTTACATTCATACCAAATAGTCCTGAAACCATATTTGGTATGGACATTACTATGGTTATAGCCGCTAAAAATTTCATAACTATATTTAGGTTGTTAGATATAACTGATGCAAAAGCATCCATAGTTCCACTCAATATATTACTATATATGTTACACATCTCTATGGCCTGTTTATTTTCTACTATTACATCTTCTAGAACATCCTTATCTTCCTCATATTTTTGCATTATAGATAACTTAAGCATTTTCTCTAAGGTTATTTCATTAGCCTTTAATGATGTAGAAAAGTAAACCAATGATTTTTCTAATGCCAATAGTTGAATTAATTCTTTATTTTTCATGGATTTATGTAATCTTTTCTCTACTAACAAACTCTTTTTATCTATTTGTCTTAAATATATTAAATAGTAGTTAGCTATTCTATACAAAATCTGAAGTATAAATCTTGAACGCTTAAAAGTGTAGAAAGAACTTATCTTCTTTTCTGCAAAATCTTGAAGTATTCTACTGTTTTTTAAGCATACTGTTATTATTTCATTTTGGGTGTGAATTATGGCAAGAGGGTATGTATCATAGGTAAGAGAATTATACTCCATTTCTGTGAAAGGTATATCTACAACTATAAGTATATTTTCATCCAATTCCAATCTTGAAGTCTCTTCCTCGTCTAATGCTGCCTTTAAAAATTCTACTGGTGCTCCTGTTTTCTTAGAAACCAAAGCTATTTCCTCTTCTGATGGCGCAACCATGTTTATCCAGCAACCAGTTTCTATATGCTCAATTTCTTGTAATTCTTGATTTTCTAATGACTTATATATAGAAATCATATTTAGTCCTCCTTGTTCTTAGAGATTTATTAAATATGTAATCACTATATTATAAACTTCTATACATTCTTTATCAAGTGAAACCTAATTCTCATATGGCCACCGCTATCTTAATATTGTTTAAAATTTATTATAAAAAAATAATACCTCTAGTAATGCTTTAAGTATTATTTAACTTAAGGTTTACTAGAGGATAGAATTATATGAATATTAGATAAATATGTCTTTAAGAATAGAAGCTATGCATATTATATTTTTAATATATTATATTTATCAATACTATAATATGTGACTAATATCTTTTTTACCTTGTTTTTATTAATAAATTAATATAAAAAAAGACCGCATAATCGGTCTTTTTCTATAAGTAATACTATTCTTGAACTGGTGCTCCTACTGGACAAACGTTAGCACAGTTTCCGCAGTCAATACAAGTATCTGCATCTATAACGTATAGAGCATCTCCTTGGCTTATAGCGTTAACTGGACATTCTGAAGCACATGCTCCGCAGCTTACACAAGCATCTGTAATTTTATATGCCATAGTTACACACCTCCTTAGTATTTTGGATAATCATTATCCATTACTTATTTTATCATGTTTCACAATATTTTAAAAGAAATTTTTACATCACTGTATATCCCAAATTCTCTATACATTCCATTAATGTGTCTTCATCTACAAAGTAATCATCGTATACTATCTCCACTTGAGAGTTATCTTTATTTATTTGGCAAGCCACTATGCCCTCATTATTTGCAATAGCATTTTTAATTTTACTTACATCCTTACAAGTTTTCATTCCTACAACCTTAAATACAGATTTCATATTGAAGCCTCCTAGTCCTCCTTAAATAAATCTTTAATTATTTCTCTGTCCTCTTCATCTTGAATTTCTATATTTATCTCTTCTTCCCTAACTGCATCTTCATATTCACCGGATATAAGCTTTATCTCATTAACAGATACTTCTCTTATGGTTTCTTCTCCATCTATTTTAGTTTTTATTTTTACATTTTCTTTTATTGCACTATTAGCCAAAACTTCCCCTTGACCATAAGGAGTATCTACTATAGCTCCTACTTTCGGTAATTTCTTTCTTATTTCTTCATAGTTTTCCTGTTCATAATTTAAGCAGCACATAAGTCTTCCACATATACCAGATATCTTTGATGGATTTAAAGAAAGGTTTTGTTCCTTTGCCATTCTTATGGACACTGGTTCAAAATCCCCAAGAAATGATGAACAGCACAAAGGTCTTCCACAAGGTCCAAGCCCACCAATCATCTTAGCTTCATCTCTTACGCCAATTTGTCTTAATTCAATTCTAGTTCTAAATACTGACGCTAAATCCTTAACTAGCTCTCTAAAGTCAACTCTACCCTCTGCAGTAAAATAAAATATGACTTTGTTATTATCAAAGGTATATTCTACATCTATAAGCTTCATATCTAAATTATGTTTACCAATTTTTTCGATACATATGTTAAAAGCTTCTTCTTCTTTTCTTTTATTATCAATATTTTTTTCTATATCAGCTTTATCGGCTTTTCTTATAACACTTTTTAATGGAGCTACAATTTTATCTTCACTTACTTCTCTATTAGCTATTACACATTCTCCAAATTCTATGCCTCTGGCAGTTTCAACTAGAACCTTGTCCTCTATATTTAATTCTAACCCAGCTGGATCAAAATAATATATTTTACCTGCCTTTCTAAAACGCACTCCTATAACTGTTACCATGCTAAACCTCCTGTAATTTAAGCAGCATCATCTCAAAAATCAATGCTGAATTAACATTTTTGCGCAACCCATCCATTGCAGATCCTATTATATCTATAATAGCATTTAATTTTATATATGAAAATACATTAGCTAATTCTTGTACATTTTTAATTTTATCCTTATTTATTATAAGTTGCCTATTTCCTGTTTCCTTAAAAATCATAGCATCTCTTACAAAGGTTAGCCCGCAGTTTAAAGTCTCTTCCCAGTCTTCTTTGTATTTGTTAAAAAAGCTTTCGTATTCCATTGCTTTTAATTCATCTACTTTTGTAATAGAAATAAGTATCTGCAAAATACCATCTCTAATATGATGAAACTCCTCATCTTCAATAAACTTTTCAGCTCTTCCAGGTATTCCATCGCTAAATGCTACTACCGCATCCACTTCTTCTATATTTAAGCCCTCATATTCCCTAAGAACAAATTTTCTAATTTCACCCTCACTTAAAGCTCTCAATGTATGTATTTGACACCTTGATTTTATTGTTTCTAATATTACCTGTAGCTTTTCACATAGTAAAATTATCACTACACCCTTAGGCGGCTCCTCTATGGTCTTTAATAACGCATTTTGAGCCTGCTCTGTCATTTTATGTGCTTCATGCACTATTACTACTTTTTTATCCCCTTCATGAGGCTTTTTATTTATTTCCTCTATAAGCTCTCTTATATGATCTACCTTTAATGATTTTTCTTTTTTAGGGATTCTCCACTGAATTATATCTGGATACTGCATATCCTTTGTTTTTCCTAGAATTTTAAGAGCCATAGCCTTAGCTATGGTACTCTTTCCAATTCCATCTTCTCCTACTATAAGATGGGCATGAGATAACATTCCCTTTTCTATAGCCCTCATCATTTGTTCCTTTATATCCTCATGCCCAATTATTTCTTTAAAGCTCATTGGTTACCTCCAAAAAAACTAGATCTTCAAATGTTGATCCACATCTAGCACAAAAACTGTAGCTCCACCTATTTCAATTTCTACTGGATATGGTACATATACCCCTGTAGAGCCTGCCACTGGTGATGGGGAAGTTACCACTTGTTTTCTTGTTTTGCACTCTTCCTTTAGTATAGCTAAAACCTCTTCAAGTTTTTCCTTTTCAACACCTATTAAAAGAGTTGTGTTTCCTGACTTTAAAAAACCACCTGTAGTAGCTAATTTAGTAACTCTGTACCCCGATTCTGTTAAAGAATCTATTAGGTCTAAAGCCACGTCGTCCTGTACTATTACAATAACAAGTTTCATACTAATATCCCCCTTTTAGTAACTAGCATACTATTGGGATAAAGTGCTATTATTATTCCCCACTAGTTAACTAGCAACATATTTTATTATAAAACATATTATTAATTCAACTTTCGCAGTTATAAAATAAAAAATTTGCAGGTAAGTAATACTTAGTTGTGCTCTAGGTACTAGGTGATAGGATGATAAAACTCCTGATGGAGTTTTAAGAAAATATAAATTTAAGAAATTCCATAAAAATTTCAACATTAATTAATATTTCTATATTTTCGCTGGCTGCCGCCAATAAAAAATTTTTTAACCCCCTAAAAAGAAAATCTATAACTACTCCATTTATTTAAATAATTATAACTTATTTTACTAATACATTTATTTAATTAAAGATTTTCCTTAACATAGTGGAGAAAAATCATCCTTTCCTAGTACCTAATCTTTTCACTCTTACTTTTTACTTCTTACCTTGTATAATGTAAAACTTAAAATTCATATGCGAAAGTTGAGTTATTAACAATTACCAATCCATACTATAATAATGTATTAATATATTATTATAGTACAATTGTCTTTATTATTCAAATTTATTCCTTTTTTTAAAATTTTGCCGTATATTATTATTTCTGTTGTGTTTTAATTAATTGTTCTACTAATTTTACTATGTCCCCATGTATTTCTTCCATATCCCTATTTGCATCTACTACTTTTATTTTATCATATTTTCTAGATATTTCTAAATACCCTTCAAAAACTTTTTTATGAAAATCTGTGCCGCTGTTTTCTAATCTATCCAATTCTCTTTGCTTGTACTTTCTCTTTAATCCTTCTTCATAGGGTATTGTTAGCATTATAGTTAAATCTGGCTCCAATCCATCTATAGCTGCTTCATTTATATATTTTATTCTTTCCTGTCCAAGTCCTCTTCCTACGCCCTGATAAACTATAGAAGAATAAACAAATCTATCGCATATTACCATTTTACCCTGATCTAAAGCTGGTTTTAACACTTGGCTAGTAATCTGTGCCCTTGAAGCAGCATACAAAAGAGCTTCACACATGCCACACATCTCAGTATTTTTATTATCCAATATTATTTCTCTTATTTTTTCACTTATAGCTGTTCCACCAGGCTCCCTAGTTTTTAAAACTTCATGTCCCTTTTCCTTAAGATATTTTTCTAATAAATTTATTTGAGTTGTCTTTCCAGAACCATCTGGCCCTTCCAATATTATAAGAAGTCCCCTGCTCATTTTCATTCCTCCATTATGCTTATTTGCTAAAAGTCCAACACTTCTATTTCTTCATTTTTTTCATCTAATCCCATTACATCTATGTGATTTTCTAAATTATATTTTATCATATCTATTGCTTTTCTGGTTATAATTTCTCCTGGCATTATTAGTGGAATTCCCGGCGGATATGGAACTATGGCACTGGCACTAATTTTACCAGCAGCTTCTTCTAAGCTTATCTTAACTTTAATTTTATTCATAACCTTATAAGGTTCCATTGCCATCTTAGGTATTTCACATAATAAGCTCTTCTTATATTTATCCTGAAGCTTACTCAAATCACATTTTTTTAAACTTGTATATAGCTTTTCAAACTCATCCACGTCATTAAATGGAGAAAAAATAAGCATTACATTTTGACCATCACTCATTTCGCACTGAATACCCTCTTGTCTTAAATAACTTAAAAGTTTATGTCCACTATATCCTTTTTCTACATTTAATATATACCTAGTTAAATCAATTTTCTCTCCGGGATTTATATCCTCATTTCCCAATATGTAAAATCCATTAAGTTTATTTATTTTCTCCCTATAGGTTTTACACAAATCTATGAGTTTTTCATAACCTTTCTTGCCCTTTTCTTGCAAATAATATCTGGCATAATCCATGGAACCCATTAACATATAAGAAGGACTGGTGCTTAAAAATGCACTTACATAAAAATCCACCTTATCCTCCTCTACTTCATGGTTTCCTATATGTAAATAAGCCGTTTGAGTAAAGCTAGGCAATGTTTTATGAGAACTCATAACCGCCATATGTGCTCCTAAATTTATTGCATGCTGAGGCAAATTACAATTTATCCCAAAATGTGCTCCATGAGCGGAGTCTACTAACACCTTCATGTTATATTTTTCAGCTTCCTCCACCACCCTTTTTAAATCTAAACACACTCCATAATAATTAGGATAAGTTAAAATTATGCCCTTTGCATCTTTATTGTTCTCTAGGGTACACAAAAAATGCTCCATGTCTATAGAAAGAGGAGCATTAAATTTTTCATTTATTTTGTTTTTAACATACACAGGTTTTAATTTCCTCATTATTATTCCATTAAATATGGAGCGGTGGCAATTTCGCTCTACTATTATTTTATCCCCTTCTTCAAATGAAGAAAAAATCATAGCCAAATTGCCACTGGTACTGCCATTAACAAGGAAATAAGATTTCTTACTTCCATAATATGCACTCAAAAGCTCTTGAGATTCCCTTATTATTCCTTCTGCATTGTGAAGATTATCTACCCCATCGACTTCTGTTATATCAAGTGTAGATAAGTTATCTAAAAATTCCTTTCCTACTTCAGTAGCTAAAAAACCTTTCCCGCCCTTATGTCCAGGCATACAAAAGGATATATTTTTTTCTTTCATATATTCTAATAACCCTTCTAATAACGGTAATCCTGACAAACCAAATCCTCTCCCTTTAGTAAATCTGCTGTTAAATTTTTTCTTATGCAATTTTTGTAGTATTCATAGAAGTCAGTTTCTATATTACATCTTACTATTTTCTCTTCGCACTTTTTACAAATTCCTCTTCCATTAATAATTATACCATTATTTAGAGGCTTACTGCATATAATACAATTTCTTTTACTCATGATAAATCCCCCTTGACAAATGTTGTTATTTTACTATTTAAATTATTGCCTCTCTTACTATATTTTATTCAATTGCATGGATTAATTTATTTTGTCCATATAAGTTTTCATACGACAAATATCTACTTATTTATTGGGGCATAATAAATAAGAAGTGAGAATTGAGAATTGACAAGAGACAATTAAGAATTAAGAATTAAGTAAGAGGTAAAAAGTACAAAGTAATACTTCGACTTTCGCAGTTATAAAATAAAAATGTAAAATTTAGAATTTAAAATCAAGAACATTTATTCATCTAATGTATAGCTTAAAATTTATATGCGAAAGTTGAATAATTAATAAATAAAGTTTCTTATTTTTATTTAAGATGCTTATGCAAAACCTTTAAATCCGAATGCTATTAAAAGCACATGATATTTTTAGAAAGGAGAAATAGACTTAAATGAAACAGGAATTAATAACCTATTTAAGTACTTTAAAAAATGAACTAACTGATATGGCTAATTATATATACAATAATCCTGAAGAAAGTTTTAAGGAGTATAAATGCTATAATTACATAACTGATTTTCTAAAAAAACATAACTTTACTGTAGAGGATCATTACCTTGGTATTTCCACAAGTTTCTATGCTGAAATTGGCAATGGTCACCCTAAAATATGCTACTTATGTGAATATGATAGCCATGGGGACCAAGGTCACATATCAGGGCATAATTTAGTTACCACCATGTCTCTAGGAGCCGCCATAAGCCTTTCTAAGTTGCTTCCTAAAATAGGTGGGACTGTAGTTGTAATAGGCTGCCCTGGTCAATGCATAAATGGCTCTAAAACAACCATGGTAAAACAGGGAGCCTTTAAGGATATAGATGCAGTGTTAGTGGCTCATCCAAATTTAATAACCACAAAAACCCTAAAATCTTACGCACTGCTTCCTGCTAAAGTTAAATTTTCAATACCAAAGGATAAAGATTACTCAATATCCTCCTGTAACCCTAGTCACTGCGGTAATCTCACATACAATTTCACAAATTTCCTTAAGGAAAATTTACCAAAGGGTTATGATGTAAAGGCTATTAATTGTATGGGCTCTTGTAATCCCTATAATCTATCTTCCCAATATGAAATAGATTATTTAATTAGTTCCATTACTTTAGAAGAAAGTCATAAAATTTTAAACTTCATAAAATCCTTTGTTAATTGTATTGGAGATATTTTCTCCGTAAATACAGATGTAAGTATATACGGTATTCCTTACGAAGAAATGCTGCCTAACGAAGCTTTATGTAGGATATTTTCCCATAATTTAAAGGAAGCAGGCATCATCTATGTAGAAGATTTTCCAGAAATTATGCCTGGCCTAAGTCTTGGCAGTGTAAGTCAAGTGGTTCCATGCATAAATCCATTTATAAATATAACCCAAAATACTAAAATTACATACCCCTCAAAAGAATTTGCAGCAGAAACAATAAAAGATTTCGCCCTAGAACAATGTATGAAAGCCTCCACCGCTTTAGCCATCACTGGTCTAGATTTACTAGAAAATGAAACCTTGCTTTGTGAAATAAAAAAAGAACTCCATAAACAGAGCTCTTAGCTTCAGATGGAATCTTTACTCCATCTGAAGGTTAGAGCTCGTTATCCAGGGACGTAGCTGCCGTTATCTCCCACTTTGTTAAAAGTGGGGGTGTTACGGCAGGTAGTCATCGGATAAATAAACCCCTTAAGGTGGTATAGAACCACCTTAATTTTATGCCCTTTGACAATCTTAGGTTAACGGGGGTCGTCCGAAATTTTCCATAAAAAAAATCCATTAAATTAATTAATGGATTGAACTGGAATATTCATTCTATTTCTCATATATATTCTACATTCACCTTTATTCATTACAAATTGTAATTTGCCTATCATTTCCTTGCTAGGTTCAAAATAAAACTTTTTAAGCTCATTACCATCTGAATATATACAACAGTATCTATTGGCATTAAATATTGAACATAGATATTTTTTAGTAGAACTTACTTTATACTGCTCTTTCAAGTCCTTTACTTGACCTAAAAATCTTATATCTTTAAACTTAATACTTTCTACTTCTATATTGTTATTTCTAATTATTTTGTGAATTATAAACTGATCTGCAATTATGGAATACTTATATCCTATACCTGATCTATATATTGCCACCACTGCTATTATAACCATAGATGCAATAATTCCTAAATATAATATATTCTCTATTAAGTTTCCCTGTCCTGTAAAACACATATCAATAAACTTATATACGTATATAAACACACATAGCAATGTTAATAAAAAAGTCGCTATAGGCAATTTCTTTCTTTCTATTATTTCCTTATACACTTTACTCACCCTTCTAATATTACTTATATTATTTAAATTTTAATACTACATAATATATTATATATTTAAACTTTAAAATTATATTATACTTCTGTTAAGAATATGTTAATTCCCTAAATTGGGCATATAGAGATTATACTAGCCTTTCCATAAATAATCTAGTGCTCCCACATTGGTTTAATACCTTTTAATGACTAAATAAGTTTAAATTACTGTTAAAAAACAATTTATCTCCATATGATTCACTTTTTTATTAAATTGCTATCAATGCTTCGCGTTTTCATAAGATTATGTAGTAATTACCTAAATGCCTTCAAATGGTGAATGAAAAAATTCATATACTGAATGTTTAGTGGAATTTACGTTTAATTTTCACAATATTCCCCATTCCACATCAAATGCATATAAGCAATATTTCAAAACCATTGCTCGGAATTCACATTGTTTTTAATAATATATGTTTTTTAAAATGTAAAATTTAGAATTTAAATTTTTACACGAAGTTTTACACAAAATTTGAAATTCCGTATGAATTTCTTTAATTTATATTTTCAAAAAATCCTTTAAAAGAGCCTTGTCATTCATTATCAATTCTCAATTGTAAATTCTTACTTCTTACTTCTTACTTCTTGCTTCTCCTTCTTACTTAATTGTCAATTGTCAATTGTCAATTGTCAATTCTCAATTATTCCCCCCACTTCTATAAAATAATCTATGCATAAAATAGGAAAATAACTTATACTATTTAATAAGAACTTATAAAGAGGTGGGAATATGCTTGGCAATAAATTTAAAATTGGGGATACAATAGGTATAGTTGCACCATCAGGGCCAGAAAACAAAGAAAACATATTACAGAATATTGACATATTCACAAGCCTAGGCTTCAAAATCAAGCTGGCAAAAAATATTTTTAACAGAAAAGGATATTTAGCTGGAACTGATGAAGAAAGAGTTAGTGATTTGATGGAAATGTTTAAAGATAAAAACGTAGATATAATTATGTGTTTAAGAGGTGGATATGGCAGCAGTAGACTGCTTCCCCTTATAGATTGGAGTATAATAAAAAATAATCCAAAAATATTTATAGGCTATAGTGACATAACCATTCTTCTTAATGAAATATATAGACGCTGCAATCTTATAACTTTCCATGGTCCTATGTTCACATCAAATTTAAAAGAAAAGCATACTTTAGAAAGTCTTTTAACTACTTTGCAACAGGGCTTTAAACCCTATTCCATAAATTCCTATGATATTCATGTAAAAAGCTCTGTTAACTATATTACTGAAGGCTTTTTAGTGGGTGGTAACCTTTCATTAATATGTAGCACTCTAGGAACCCCTTATGAAATAAACACTACAGAAAAAATACTTTTTTTAGAAGAAATAGGAGAAGAGCCTTATAAAATTGATAGGATGCTGACTCAGCTTCATGAGGCAAATAAACTAGAAAAATGCAGAGGTTTTATCCTAGGCCATTTCACTAATTGTGATACAGAAAACCCCGCAAATAGCTTGTCTTTAAATGAAGTAATCAAGGATAAAATTTTATCTTTAAACAAACCAACTTTATTTAATTTTCCATCTGGCCATGATTACCCAAATATAACTTTACCCATAGGTGCTAAAATAAGGCTTAATTGTATAAAATGCAAAATAGATGTTTTGGAGGGCGTAGTAGGCTCAGGGCCTCTGCCTTAAAATAAATTGGAGCTATGGCTCTAAGAATAAATTCTTAATGCCACAGCCCCTTTTAATTCTATCCTTAAAGCTTATTACTCATCAAATGCTTCACTTACTTTCCACTCTCTCCATACATTTCCCACAAGGTCTGGTCCTGGTTTAAGAGTTTTCTTGCCAGGTTTCCATCCTGAAGGTGTAGCTTCTGTTCCTTTTGATTCACGTACCAGCTGGAATGCCTTTATCTGTCTGATTGATTCCGATACATTTCTTCCAACAGGAGGTGTTAATACCTCATATGCCTGTATATTTCCATCAGGATCAATAATAAATCTTCCTCTAGTCTCCACGCCACCTTCTTCATCGTATATGCCGTACATTTTTCCAATGTATCCACCTTGATCTGACAACATAGGGAAAGGAATGTCCTTGCCAATCATTTTGGATAACTCATTTTCATTCCAAATTTTATGAACAAATACACTGTCAACACTAACAGAAAGCACTTCTACTCCTAAATCTTGAAGTTCAGAATATTTTTCAGCAACTGCTGAAACTTCTGTTGCTCAAACAAATGTAAAGTCTCCTGGGTAGAAACATAGTAATACCCATTTCCCCTTATACTCAGACAAACTGAAGTTAGCAAATTTACCTTTATGATATCCTGCTGCCGTAAATTCCGGTGCAGGTTTTCCCACTTTTATCATAGATTTTTCCTCCTTTAAAACATCATCATTAACGTTATTATCATAATTTGTTTCAACACTTATCTTTTTAATAGGCGGTCTCTCACACCCTACTTTAAATTCTTCTGGCATAAAACAACACCCTCTCTTATAGAAAATTCAAATACTTCTACCATTATCTATAGTATAATTCAATAAATAACTTTTAGCAAGAAATAATTTTTATATTTTCCGAATTTTTCGTCTTAATAGTTTTTAAAAAATAGTCTGGAATCATTCAAAAAATGCTAAAAGCTCTTGAAATCAAGAGCTTTCCATTGAAATTAGTTGCCTAGATGGTAAATCTTCCACTTATCTGTTAGAAACCCACCTCTTATATTATATTTCATGTTATAACCAATAATTATTTTTTAAAATATTAGAATAACGTACTAATGAGTAAATGCTATTTCTGCTATTGTCCAAAAAATAATCAACAGTCCAACTGGTATAGATAGCAATGTCAATAACGCTATGTCTTTATTCTTTATTATTGATACAACCCCCACTATAAATCCCACAACTCCTATAACCGCAATAACTGGAGTTGGCAAAGGAAGTCTTATAAACCTGGCCAAGCTCGACATTTTTAATGATATCAATAGGATAAAAAGTACAGTTAATATAGCTGCCCATTTCCCGGCCTTGGTTTTAGAACAAAGCTGCATTTTCATGTTTTAACCTCCTTGGTTATTAATAATTTCAACAGAACACAATTAACCCTTACTATTTTATTTTAATTATTGAATTTGTTATAAATATACAAACCGTCACCAATACAATACTATGTCACGTCTACTGTGGTTATTCCGTGAAAAAGATGTAGTGACGCAAAAGAATTTTTCTGTTTACTAAATTAAAAATGTTGCATAAAGTGGAATTGACTTAATTCCATTTTCAAAACCAAAGTTTTTCCCAGATACTCTTATAGCATATTTAGGTTGATATTTTTTTATATATTGCTGTAAACTCTTAGCTCTGACATGCTCTGCTGCTTTTACTTCTATTGGTATTATATATCCATCTTTATCTTGAATTAAAAAATCAACCTCTGCACTTCCTTTTGACTCCCAATAATATGGTATATATCCATTAGCATTTAAGGAAAAGCAAACATAATTCTCCGTTAGTGCCCCCTTAAAATCATTAAATGCTATACTATCCGATAAAACTGCATTAGCTGGAATTCCAAATTTAGAGCATAAAAGACCTGTGTCAGTTATATATACCTTAAAGGAATTAAAATCACTATATGCTGCTAAAGGTAGCTTCCCCTCATTACACTTTGTACATTTTAAAATAACTCCTGAGGTTCTTAACCATTCTACAGGTGTTTCATATTCATGAGCTCTAGCACCTGATTTTATTACCTTGTATTGAAACTTTTTATTTTCTTTAGCCAATTGAGCAGGAATACTATTAAATGTAGCCATTATTCTAGTAGTTTCATGAGGCGTTGCATATTTTGCCATATCTGCCACATAAGAATCATTTATACTTTTTTGTGTTGCAAGAACAAAATCGAAATCTTTTTTATCAATATACTCTTTAACTACAGCAGGCATTCCTCCAACTACTAAGTAAGTCTTATATAAATCCATAGCTTTATTATGCATTGATAACTCTATATTCTTCTCAAAGGATTCTTTTATAAGTTCTATTAATTTTTCTTCATTAACAGCCATTAAAAATTCTTCAAAATCAAGTGGATATAAAGTTTTTAAATCAACTTTTCCCACTGGAAATGAATATTGCTCTCTATTTACAGCTACCCCAAGAAGACTCCCCGCTGCAATTATATGATACTCATTTGCATTTTCATTAAAATACTTTAATGAAGTTAAGGCTCTTTCACAAGCCTGTATCTCGTCAAAGAAAATTAATGTTTTCTCTTTAAATATACTTTTCCAACTGTTTATAGAAAGTTCTCTTATTATTCTCTCTGGTTCTAAATCCCTTTCAAATATTTTTATAAGTTCACTATTATTCTCAAAATTAAAATATACTACCGAATCATAATATTTTTTCCCAAAAATTAAAGCAGAGTATGTCTTACCAACTTGTCTCGCACCTTGTAAAATTAAAGGTTTTCTATTAGAACTATTTTTCCAATCTACTAGCCATTTCATAATTTTTCGTTTCATTTAATGTTACCTCACTACACTTTTTATAATATAATTTTATATATTTCCTACACTTTTATCAACTTAGTAGTATTCTATCCTATTTTTATTATATTAAATATTATTTATAATAATCCACCTTAAATTAATATTTATCCATATGCTATACAAATAATTTCTTTTTCACCTTAAAATACTACTTTAAATCTAATTATATCATACAAATACTCCTGATGGTTTTAATCCTTTTCCTGCTAAATGGAATGCTTTTTCATACTATACCTTCATTTATATAATAAAAAAAGGGGGTTTCTTGACTTTATTATCAATTTACTAAAAAATCCACTTCCCTTGATTGGAAAATCGACCTCTAGATATCATCACCCCAACAATTATTATCATAATAATATTCATAGCCAAAACTATAATACTTCCTTCAATTTTAGCTATTCCCCCTGTAATTAATTTGCTTCCTGTAAAGGTACAATTCCAAAGGTTTGGATAATCGTCTGCTAATGAAACCCCACCTAGATATAGACACCCAACGGCATTCCAAATAAAATGTACAATAATTGGTGCTATTAAAGCATTGGTATAAACTAACAATAGCGATACAAAAATACTCATAGTTAAAACATTTAATACAGCTATAATTCCAACCTCAAAAGCTCCTCCATGTAATGTTGTAAATATAAGAGTGCTTACAATAATTGCGACTATGCTATTATAATTAGATTTGAAACTCTGAAAAATATACCCTCTTATATTATAACTATTACTATAATATTCAATAATTATTTTTAAAATCCTTATCTCAGCTAAAATTACAATTAATAAAAATTTATTTTCTACTCAAAGAACTATTCGTAAAATGTTATCGCTAAATTGTGCACACCCACCTAAAAAATGCACACCCCTAACTTCAAAATCCATAGGGCTGTACATATCCAACGCAATAATCTATAAGTCTAATCCTTAATCCTTAAAAACTCCTACTCCAAAAAATACTAAAAGCTCTTGAAATCAAGAGCTTTCCATTGTATCAATATTTAATTGATTATTTGGAGGCGCCACCCGGATTTGAACCGGGGAATGAAGATTTTGCAGACCTTTGCCTTACCGCTTGGCCATAGCGCCTTATTTAGTTGGTGGCTGGACCAGGAATCGAACCAGGGACACGAGGATTTTCAGTCCTCTGCTCTACCGACTGAGCTATCCAGCCAAATAACCTGGCGACGACCTACTCTCCCACAGGGCTTCCCCTGCAGTACCATCGGCGCTTTGAAGCTTAACCGTCCTGTTCGGAATGGGAAGGGGTGTTACCTTCAAGCCATAATCACCAGATTTTTCTTAGTGTGCTAGTGGGCTAGCGTCTAGAGGGCTAGTAATTAGCTGCTGCGCAGCTTACCTAGTTACTAGAGTTTAACGGACTAGCTTACTAAAAAAGAACTTATTGTTCTTTCAAAATTGCACAGTGTGGAAGAATCTTTTAATTGTCAATTGTCAATTGTCAACTGTCAATTATCTTTTGATCAAGCCCTCGACTTATTAGTATCGGTCAGCTGAACATGTTACCATGCTTACACCTCCGACCTATCAACCTGGTAGTCTTCCAGGAGTCTTACTAGCTTACGCTATGGGAAATCTAATCTTGAGGTGGACTTCACGCTTAGATGCTTTCAGCGTTTATTCCTTCC
>NZ_CABDWS010000053.1 GCF_901447495.1 Haloimpatiens lingqiaonensis | reverse complement strand
TTGATAACAAGATAGGATTAAAGCCATATCAGCTAAGGGAAGAAATAAAAATGCCGAAGGCTCCAGAAGGATTAGAATACAGAAATTTAGGTACAATGGAGCACAATATATGTGATGTATTAGCTCAGAGAATGAAAGGAAGAAAAATGAGTTGGTCTATTAAAGGTGCCAATAATTTAGCTAAAATACTAGCTGAAAAAGCAAGTAAAAGAATATACAATGTGATAAATGAGGTATGTTCAGGAGTTGTTTCAGATGATAAATTAGAAACAATAACAGAGATGATTACATTAACAGCAGCTGATGTAAATAAGAAGGTAAAGAAAAGTAAGTATTATCCTATACAACAAGCAAGAGTACCATTTACAGGCTGCGCCATGACTAATGGAAGAAAAGCTATACAAAGCTTTTTTAAAGAAAAAAATTTTAGTGAACTTATTTATAGATAGTTTTAAAATTTTGAATAAAAAGTTAACGGGATAAGTGCGCCCTTTCGGGCTGCGGGCGAAGCCCTTTTGGAATAAAATTTTCAACTGAATTTATAATGGAAAAATTAAGAAATAAAATTGCCCACTTTAACTTGACACAAACATTCACCATTAGATTTATTTAGGAGTTCAAATTTCCAGCCTAAAGTAATAGAACCTGCATTTGTTTTTCCTTTTTTACGTTTGTAAATAAGGGGCTTGTTTTTAAATTTATCCTCAAGTTGCATAGTACATGCATTAATTATATATTTCCAATCTTGTCCAAAGATTGCTAAAGCTCTTTCGGAGCTTGTTTTATTTTCCAGAAAATCAGCATTTGACTTTTTTACAGATATTTTTAGTTCTTTTCTAGTATTAGTTTCTAGTTCATTAACTAATATATAAAGGTCAGTTTTTGGCTCTCCTTTGCTACATGTTGGCTTATCAGATAAAATCACCTCATAATTTTTATTGTTATTTATAAATGTATTACCTTTATAAAAAAGTTCTTTAATATATCTTTCAGAATCAGTAAAATTTCTAGACATTGAACGCCTCCAAAAAAAATCAATATTAACAACATTATACAACTTATAACGGCATAAGTACAAGCTCCATCTTACAAAAAGGGAATTCTTATGATAAAATAAAAATATTAGTTAAGAGGAGGAATGAATAGTCGTGTTAAAAACAGTTGCTTTATTTGCGGGATGTGGTGGACTAGATTTAGGTTTTGAAAATGCAGGATTTGATATTATATGGGCTAATGATAATAATAAGAAGGTAGCTGATACGTATAGATATAATCATAAAAATACTAAATTGATAATAGATAGTATTGTAAATATAAATTCGGATGATATTCCTAATTGTGACATAATAATAGGTGGACCACCTTGTCAATCTTGGTCCCTTGCTGGAGCAATGAAAGGCAAAAAAGATAGTAGGGGACAGTTATTTTATGAATATGTACGAATAATAAAGGATAAAAGACCAAAAGCTTTTGTAGCTGAAAATGTAAAAGGTATTGTATCAAAAGCACACATCAATTCATTTAATGAAATAGTTTATATGTTTAAGGAGTGTGGATATACAGTTACTTATAAAGTTGTGAATGCTAAAGACTATGGAGTACCACAAGATAGAGAAAGGGTATTTATAGTTGGAATAAGAAACGACATAGATAGTAATTATGTATTTCCAGAACCAACTCACACACTAGAAAACTATGTTACATTAGAAGAGGCTATTGGTGATTTAAGAGATAATCCAGGAGAATGGATGGAAGGGTCATTTTCCCCAATTTTTATGAGCAGAAACAGACGTAGAGGCTGGGAACAGGTTGGATTTACTGTTCAAGCAAGTGGAAGACAAACACAGATACATCCTGATAGTCCTGAAATGGAAAAAATAGATAAAGATAAATGGCAATTTAAAAAGGATAGTGGAAAAATTATCAGAAGAATGTCTGTTAGGGAATGTGCTAGAATACAGACATTTCCAGATAGCTTTAAGTTTCTTAGTAGTTCACTTAATGAAAATTACAAAATGATAGGAAATGCTGTGCCAGTGAAATTAGCTGAAGCTATAGCTAAAAATTTAAAGAAATGTATAGAGGGAGGAACTTATTTACAAAAAGAAATAGCTACTGCAAATTAATATATAGTATAAAGGTAGTATGAAATGAATTTAATTAAATTAAATAGGGTACATATGTTGTTTTGCGGGAAATAATAAGTTAAGGATATTTCTATAAATTAGAACTGGAGTGATTATTTTGGATAACATGTTCACTAGAACAGAACTTTTAGTAGGCAAAGCTGCCGTAGATAAATTAAAAAATAGCAAAGTGGTGGTACTTGGAGTAGGTGGAGTAGGTGGCTTTGTATGTGAAGCATTAGCAAGAGCTGGAGTTGGCACTATAGTTTTAGTAGATAAAGATGTAGTTGATATAACTAACATAAATAGACAAATAATAGCCCTTCACTCAACTATAGGTAAGGCAAAAGTGGAAGTTATGAAAGATAGGATTTTAGATATAAATCCACATTGTCATGTGCTATGTCACAAAGTCTTTATAGATAATGAGAATATACCTGAGATTGTAACTAAGGATGTAGACTACGTGGTGGATGCTATAGATACAGTGACATCTAAAATAGATTTAGCTCAGTGGTGTTATGAGAATGATGTTAAAATCATAAGTTCTATGGGTACAGGTAAAAAACTAGATCCAACTAAATTTAAAATTAGTGACATACACAAAACCAAAGTTTGTCCACTAGCTAAAGTTATGAGAAAACAGCTAAAGGACAGAGGAGTAAAGAAACTTAAAGTCCTTTATTCAGAGGAAATGCCTGTGCAGCCTAAACTTCAAGAGTGTGGATTTGAGGATACTGAGGAAAATAGAAGAATGCCTTCAAGTATATCCTTTGTGCCGTCTTGTGCAGGGCTTATAATAGGTGGGGAAGTTATAAAGGATTTAACGTTAATAGCAGAAGTCCCTCATACTCTATAGGTGAGACACTCACTTGATAATGATTAATACTGAAGTGTAGTTCCATGATTTTGCAAATATAAAATAGTAACTCATAGATTGTTGTAATAGAATTGCAGCTATGTTATAATTTTTATATAAGGTTAAACTAAAATTGAATATACTCGTTACTAGGGGAGCTTGCAGTGGCAGGCTGAGATTGAGATATTTCTCTAACCCTCATAACCTGAATTAGTTAATTCTAACGTAGGGAAGTAGCGCTTTAATTAATAGCTTAAAGCACACAATTTCTACATTGTGTGTTTTTTTATTAATATAGCCTATATTATGAGGAAGCAGAGATGCTTCCTTTTTATTATAAAAAAAGGAGATAAGGGGAGAAAAAATATGAATTATACAACTCAAATGGATGCTGCTAAGAAGGGCATAATTACAAAGGAAATGGAAACTGTAGCTAGAAAAGAAAATATGGAAGTGGAGAAATTAAGAGAATTAGTAGCAGAGGGAAAAGTAGTTATACCAGCTAACAAAAACCATAAGGCATTAGATGCAGAGGGAATCGGTAAAGGACTTAAGACTAAAATAAATGTAAACCTAGGAATATCTAAGGATTGTTGTAATGTAGATTTGGAATTAGAAAAAGCTAAAAAGGCTATAGAAATGAAGGCTGAAGCTATAATGGATTTAAGCTGCTTTGGAAAGACAGAAGAATTCAGAACAAAATTAGTAGGTATGTCTACAGCGATAATAGGAACAGTACCTATGTATGATGCAGTAGGTTTTTATGATAAGGAACTTAAAGATTTATCTGTAGAAGATCTTTTAAGAGTTATAGAAAAGCATGCAGAAGATGGCGTTGACTTTATGACTATACATTCAGGTATTACAAGAGAAACTGCTGAAATATTTAAGAGAAATAAAAGACGTATGAACATAGTTTCAAGAGGCGGATCATTGTTATATGCATGGATGCAATTAAATTCACAAGAAAATCCATTCTATGAGTACTTCGATAAAATATTAGATATATGTGAAAAATATGATGTAACTTTAAGCTTAGGAGATGCTTGTCGTCCAGGATGTATAGACGATTCAACAGATCCAGCTCAAATAATGGAATTAATGATTTTAGGAGAGCTTACAAAAAGAGCTTGGGCTAGAAATGTACAAGTTATGATAGAAGGACCAGGACACATGGCTTTAAATGAAATAGAAGCAAATGTTTTATTAGAAAAGAAATTATGTCATGAAGCACCATTTTATGTACTAGGACCTATAGTTACAGATATAGCACCAGGATATGACCATATAACTAGTGCTATAGGAGGAGCTATTGCAGCAGGAGCAGGAGTAGACTTTTTATGCTATGTAACACCAGCAGAACATTTAAGACTTCCAAATCTTGATGATATGAAAGAGGGAATAATAGCAACTAAAATAGCAGCTCATGCTGGAGACTTAGCTAAAGGCATAAAAGGAGCTAGAGATTGGGACAACCAAATGTCAGATGCAAGACAAAAGCTTGATTGGGAAGGAATGTTTAAATTAGCTATAGATGATGAAAAGGCAAGAAAATACAGAGCAGAATCTATGCCTCATGATGAACATACTTGTACAATGTGCGGAAAAATGTGTGCAGTAAGAAACATGAACAAAGTTTTAGAAGGTAAAAATATAAATGTTTTGAGGGAAGACGACTAGTATCAATGTAGAATGTAAAATTAATAACTCAACTTTCGTATATAAATTTTAAGTTCTACACTATACAAGGGAAGAAGTAATAGTGAAGAAGTAATAGGTAAAAAGTAATAGTGAAGAAGTAATAGTAAAAAAGTAAGAACTATTATTTACAAATTAATTATAAAAACTCCTAGAGTTTTATCCTTAACTCTTACTTCTTACTTCTTAGCTAATACCTAGTACTTATCTGCGAATTTTATATTTTTATTTTATAACTGCAAAAGCTGAATCAATAATAAATTCAAGAAATAAGGGGGAGACTAGCATGACTAGTGAGGACAAGTTTAAAGAAGAGTGTGGAGTTTTTGGAATATACGCAGAAGACAGAGACAATATACACATGGGCCTTTCAATTTATGCTGGTCTCTCATCACTTCAGCATCGCGGGGAAGAAAGTTGTGGAGTGGCATATACTAATGCTAATAGGACTAATATATACAAGAATATAGGTAGGGTTTCAGAAGTATTTAATGAGAAAATTTTAAATGAAATAAAGGGCAATGTAGCCATTGGACATGTGAGATATTCTACTTGCGGAAAGCCTAGTATTAGCAGTGCACAGCCGTTTTTAGAGAAAGTAAATTCTAAAAGCTTTGCTGTAGTGCACAATGGAAATATAACAAATGCTAGTGAAATTAGAGAATCTTTAACTGGAGAATATTTTAAAAGCAATAGTGATTCAGAGGTTATAGGTAAATTTATAAAAGCAAATTTACATCTAGGTATAGAAAAAGCTGTAATCAGGCTAGTAGAAAAGCTTAAAGGTTCATATAGCGTAATAATATTATTAGATAAAGAGCTAATAGTTTTAAGAGATACCATGGGTATAAGACCTTTATGCATAGGAAAATTAGGAGAAAGCTACATAGCTTGTTCTGAAAGTTGTGCTTTAAATTCTTTAGGAGCGGATTTTTTAAGGGACGTAAAACCAGGGGAACTTATAATAATAAACCAAGAAGGAATGAAGAGTACAATGGTTTCTAATACCTGCAAACTATGTACCTGCGCCTTTGAATATGTTTATTTTAGTAAAGAAGACAGTATTGTAGATGACATATATGTAAATGCTTTTAGGGAAGAAACAGGAAAGTCGTTATTTGTGGATCATCCGGCAGAGTGTGATGTGGTAATAGGAATACCAGATTCAGCAATTCCCTATGCATTAGGATATGCAAAGGAAGCTTCTATTCCTTATGAGAGAGCTATTGTAAGAAATAAATATATAGGCAGAACCTTTATAGTAGATAATAATAGAGAAAACTTACTTAGGCTAAAATTTAGTGTATTAAAAGAGAAAGTGTACAATAAAAGGGTTGTTGTTGTAGATGATTCCCTAGTAAGAGGCAACACCATGAAGGTAATAGTAAAAGCCCTAAGAGAAGCTGGTGCAAAAGAAGTTCATATACGCATAGCTTCCCCTAAAATCAAATATACTTGTCCCTATGGAATAAACATAAAAACCTCTAAAGAGTTAATAGAAAACAATTTTTCTGGAGAGGAAATGAAAAAGTACATAGGAGCGAATAGCCTTGAATATTTAAGTTTTGAAAGATTTAAAAGTGGACTAAAACATAATGGGGGATTTTGCACTGGATGTTTTACTGGGAAGTATTCTAGGGTATAAAATAAAAACGCATGATAATATAAATATTTTGTATTATCGTGTGTTTTTATTTTATGTGTGGGAGTGTTTAGATTAAAATCTTATTAAATAACATATATGAATGAGTAAAAATAAAAATCGTATATTAATATTCGACATAAAAAGGCTTTTAGTTTACACTAAAAGCCTTTTTATAGATATATTTTTTAGGGACAAAGATACGTTTTTATATTAAGGTTTAATTAAATAATTATAAATCGACAATAAAACAAAATATTCATAATATTTTGTTTTATTATGTTCTTTTTTTTTTTTTAGCTCGACTCTTTTTTTTATTTTTTTCATTTTATGTGTGATAGCATATTTATAGACAAGCTTGTTAAGTAATTATTGCGTAAAATTAATTTTTTATTATGTAAATGTAAGGATAAAAGATATAATTTATTTATAATAAATTGCCGAAAACAAATGGTTTATTATATGGTCGTATTATTCAGGAGGAATAAATTATGAAATTTAAAAAATCTAAATATAATATCAATGTGGATAAACTAAGTAATGGAGAAATTTTAATTTATAATTCAGTTACAAGTGCATTTGGAATAATGGATTGTGAAACTCAAGCAATATATAATAATTTAGATAATATAAATGATAATAATTTAAAAGATAAAAACATGAAAAAAAATTTAAATATAATGAGTAATAATGGTTTTATAGTAGAAGAAGATTTAGATGAATTTAAAAAGCTGATGTTAGAGTATAATCTATATAGATATGACAGAAGTGGAGGATTGTTTCTAACAATTGCGCCTACTATGAATTGTAATATGGCTTGCCCGTATTGTTATGAAAAAAAGAATCTAGAAAAAATGAGTGAAAATACTCAGCAATTACTTATAAAATGCATAGAAGATTATATAAAAAGATATCCCCAAATAACTTTTATTTCAGTATCTTGGTATGGTGGAGAACCTCTTCTTGAAAAAGAAATAATAAGATATTTATCAAAAGAACTTATAAGAATTTGTAAAGAAAATCAAAGGGAATATACTGCTTCAATTGTAACAAATGGAGTATTGCTTGATTACGATACCGCCTTAATGCTTAGTAAAGAATGTAATATTTATCAAACTCAAATAACGTTAGATGGAGTTGGAGAAGTGCATAATAAGACAAGAAAGTTAAAAAGTGGCGAGGATAGTTTTTCTAAGATAACTGCAAATATTGATGATGTAAAAGATTTATTACAAGTAGTGATAAGAACAAATATAAATAAAAAAAATGTAGATTATTTCAAGGATTTAGTACAATATTTTAAAAGAAAAAATTGGGATGGTAAAGTTAAATTGTATTTTTCACCGGTAACTGCTACAGAGGAAGTAAATAAGCATGTTTTTAATGAGTGCTATTCAAGAGATGAGTTTAATGATATGCATATAGATTTAGAAAAATTACTAATAGATGCTGATATAAATAGTAACTTTACATATCCAAAGAGTTTTCTAGGATGTACTGCACTTACTGTTCATAATATTGTAATTGATCCCAATGGAAATATGTCAAAGTGTTGGCATAGAATAGGTAATCCTAAGTATTATATAGGAAGCGTTAAAGAAGGAATTAAGTTTAATAAAGAAAGAATAGAGTGGCTTACATCGGAATATCCAAATAAATGTGTGGAATGCAAATTGTTCCCTATATGTCGTAGTGGATGTCCTCATGATAGGATTAAAAATAATAATGAACCTATATGTGAATATAATTTGCATCAAATTAGGGAGATTTTAAAGAAATATTACAAAAATCTAAGAATAGAGCAATAATTATATTTTAAATAGCTTATAATAGAACCTTTACACATAAATTTGATATTATAAATGGTTACAAGTTAAGCAAAAAGTTAGGAGCTAATATTAATAAAGTTTTTTAATTCACTAACTTAATATTAGAGAAAGGTGGTGAAACTGTATGAAAATACTAGTTGAAGGACTAAAAACATCAGCTACTACAATGGGACATTCATGTACATGTGACTGTTATTGTAATGGTCATTGTAGAACAAATCAAATATTTGGTAAGATATGGGATACAATACATCATCCGTGTAGGGCATTAGGATGTAATAGGTATACTCCTACTCCATAGTAATAAATCAGCTTTTATAGCTGATTTATTACTATAATATTAAGATTATTAAAATTCAATATTAAATGTAAATAATATTGAAATTCCGTATATATAAAATAGTTATATAAAATGTTAGTAAAAGAAAGGATAGTTGCATATGAAAAAAATTAAAATTACATTTAGTATATTTATTTTATTAATATGTACTATTTTATTAATTAAATTTATTTTACCGTATAAGGGAATAAGTGAAGAAAAATGGTTAAAAAAGAATAGTACAGACATTGATATAAAAGATAATGATGATTTTTCTACTTTTAATATATTAAAAGAGGATTTAGAAAATAATCAAGTGTTTTTAACAGGTGAATACCATAAAGTAAATGTGAATGATGACTTAGACTTAAAATTTCTCAAATATTTTAAAAAAGAAGCGAACATAAAATACTATTTGGTGGAAACTAACTATTGTAATTCTATCATTCTAAATGAATATTTAAAAACTGGAGACAAGTCTTGTTTAGACAGGTTAATAAAGAATTCAGGATATTCCCAGTTTATTAATAAGCAGTCTTATAAGAAGTGGGAAGAAATATATAAATTCAATAGTAAGTTATCTGAAAAGGAAAAGATTAAAGTAATAGGTATAGATATAAATGCTAATCCATTTCAATACTTTGAATACTTGAATACAATTACTAGTAAATTAGAAATTCCACCAGAAGCTCAAAAAACTACTATGGAGCTTAATAATGATTTTGAAAATTTTAAAAAAGATCCATATTATTCATATTTAAAATTAGAGGAAAGTGTTTTAAGAGTAAAAAATGATATTAAGGAAAATGAAAATTTATATAAAAAATTTATTAAGGAAGATTTTAAGGAATTCACATATGTGCTTGATAATTTATATTACAACCTTCATTGGCTGGCAATGGGGGAAATGAATGATGATGCTATGAAGTATCGTGAAAAAAGAATGTATGAGAATTTTAATAGATTATATTCAACGCTAGAAAAAGGTAAATATTATGGTCATTTTGGAGCATTTCATGTATATCAAATAGGTGATAATTTAGCTAGCTTTATGAATAATGGAAATTCACCTGTGAAAGACAAGGTGTTATCTATTGAAACTATTTATGAAAATAGTGAAACATTAATGCTAAAAAGTAATGATGACGGTGAAGTTGAATATGAGAAAATAAAAATTAATGCTAATAAAAATTTAATTGATTTAATAAAACCTTTTAGGAAATCTGATTTAATGGTGTTTAGATTATCGGGGAAAGGCTCTCCTTTTTATAAGTTAAAGGATTATAAGTATTTTCAAGAAGGGAATGAAGACACAAAAAAAGAGTTAGAAAAGGCACCATTGATAAGGTATTTTCAGTATCTTGTAGTGGTGTATAATGCTAAGTCAATTGAACCCTTTAAAAATTTAAATAAATAATATAAAAAAACGAATGGACTATTTAAAATAAATAGTAATTTGGTATTAATATATTTATAGTTGATATTACGAAGCAGGAGTTAAGTTTTTAGATGCAAGAAATTATTGCTACACTAACTATTATGATTATTTACTTTAATTCTGCAGAATAAAAAGTTCAATTGGTAATACTACTAAAAAATAAATATGGCACACTGATGCTTTCCGTGATATATAAAAGTTACCAGACAATTAAAAACACGGGAGGATTATCAGTATGTCAAATAAAATTACTAATCATATTGTATCCATTGATGATAGAATTTACAACTACTTAAATGATGTAAACTATGGAATGAATAAACCACAATTTTATCATCTAACCACCATCATAAATGGATTAACAAATTTATCTGGCACAAAATCTTTATACAAAATTTCAGAAAATATATTGATTGCTAAAAGTAGCAGCTCTATATATAGATTTTTAAGTCGCTCAAAATGGGACGATAGTCTCATCGATAGAAACCGAATTAATTATTTAAAGCTACATTTTGATAAGCTTGTAAATGCTAAATCCGTAGGATTTTTAGTTATAGATTATACTGTAAATCCTAAAGTACAAGCAAAGAAAATGCAGGGGTTAAGCTATAATCACTCCCATACGGAAGGTAAGAATCTTTGGTCTCACTGTGTGGTTGCTTCTAATTTTGTTGTAGGAGATATATCTATCCCCTTAAACTATAAACCTTACTTTAGTAAAGAAAATTGCTTGAAATATAACAAATCCTTCATGGGTAAATCTGATATAGCTGTGGATTTTATAGCTTCTTTTGAAAAACCATCTAATTGTGATAAGATATATTGCCTCGTTGATAGTTGGTATACTAGCCAAAAACTTGTAGATAGTAGTCTAATGGAAGGATTTCATCTAATTGGTGCTTTGAAATCCAATAGAAAGATATCACCGTTGGGAATTGCAATGCAACTTAAAGAATTTGTAAAATATATTAATCCCTCTACCTTAGATGTAGTTACCGTCAAAGGTAAAGAGTATAGAGTATATAAATACGAAGGTAAAGTTTCAAAAGTTGAAAATGCATTAGTTTTAATCTGCTATGAAGCTGATGGTGAAAGCTTTAAATTCCCTGTGTACTTGATGTCAACGGACATAGAACTCGATGTTCAAACTATAATAGAATACTATCAAAATAGATGGTGTATTGAAACTAACTATAAATATCTTAAAAGTAATTTAGGCTTTGATAAATATAAGGTTAAAAGTATACTCTCTATCGAGAGATATTTCTTACTTGTATTTTAGCAATTAATTTTTTAGGGTTGTATAGGTTATATCATCTTAATGAAGTAGAAACATTAGGTGATACTATTTAAGTAATGCAAAGACTGTCGGTTAAAGAATTAGTCTACCTAGTATATAAAAAAGCTAAAGACAATATTCTTATAGATATAATACTAAGTGAACTAAAACTAGCTTCTTAAAAAAATTAATTGTATTGATGTAGGATAAGTCTAACCTTATTTCTTGGATTAAAATTGCCAAAAGTAAACTTATAACTATAATTGGTAATTAAACTTTTAAAATTGCAGAACATAAGTTATTTAGTAAAGTTTATTTAATTTTTATAATAAACGTCAAACTATAGAAGTTTTTTATAGATAAAGTAAATACTATATAAATAACTTAAGAACTACAAGGCTTTTTTTAAAATATGGTTTCTTATGATTAGTATTTATAACACATAATCTCATAAGTTGCTTTGAATTTATAGTTTTATATGAAGTAGAATTTGAAGATGTAGGATGAATGCTTTAGTTAAGCAAGTTAGATAGATAAAAGATTTTGTTAAAAGTACTAATGAAAGAATTATAATTAAAACTTCACTTTCTACTAATTTGTATATAAATGAAATTGGATATTAATTTCTATATATTTGTAAAATCAAAATGGAAACCTAAGATAATACGTTTAAAATGTGTATAAAATTTACAACTAAGGTAATAGTATGTATTTTATACTATTTTAAGTTTTATTTGATTAGTAAATAATTTTTAAAAAGTGGTGATTAATATGATTAGAAATGTGATTAATCATACAAAAAAGTATAAAAATTACATGATGGGTATAATTTCACTTAGGATTATTTTGTGGATAGTGGAATTGATACAACCCTATATCATAAGTAGTTATATTGATAAATTAAAATTAATAACTGTGGATGAATTATTACGTTTTACTAAAATTATAGCAGTGCTTTTTATTATCAGAATAGTAATTAGTTTTATTAATAATATAATTATAACAAAGTTTAACACAAAATCTTATTTTGATTTAGCATATGATGTGATTGAACATGTAAAAAGAGTTCCATTATTTTATTTCAATGATACAAATGCAGCATACCTAAATGAAAGAATAAATTTTGATTCAAATGAAGTTGTTTCATTTATAACAAATAAAGGAATTAATTTTGTAATAAATATATTTATGTGTATTGGTAGTTTATGTTTTTGCTTTAGTATTAGTTTGAAAATAACTTTAATATTAAGTTTTAGCATTCCTTTTAATTTAATAATATATTTTAAATTTAAAAAAATTATGTACAAGTTGGATTTGGAGAAAAAAGAAGTGGAAAATAAGTTTTTTTCTAAAATTAACGAACAACTTTATAATATAAGTGCAATTAAGAAAAATTGTTGTTTTGAATTTTCGGGAAATAAGCTAAAAAAATTTTTTAGTTTAGTATTAGATGCTAATATGAATTTTATTAAGAGTTATGCTGTATTTGACAGTGCAGGAATTTTTATTCAGAGCATGTCTACTTTAATGTTGTTGCTATTAGGTGGATTAGAGATTATAAAAGGAAGAATGTCATTAGGTAACTTTTTAGCTTTTAATTCATATTTCCCAATGTTTACAGCAAGTATCCAGTTTTTCCTTGAATTTGGTTCTGCATATCAATCAACTTTAGTATCATATAATAGGTTAAAAGAAATAATGGATATAGAGGAAGAAAATAAAGGAGTTCAAAAACTTAATGAGGTATCTAATATACAACTTGAAAATGTATCATTTTCATATAATTCAAAAAAAGTTATTTCGGATATTTCTTTAAATTTTGATACTGGTAAAATTTATTTTATAGTAGGTGAAAATGGTTCAGGGAAAACTACATTAATTAATCTAATAACAGGATTGATTAATAGCTACAGTGGTGATATATGGTACAATTCAAAGGATATAAAAAATTTAGATTTATATTATGTGCGTAAAAAGCATTTTGGGATATCTGAACAGGAACCAATACTTTTTAATGATACAATAATGAATAATATTACTTTTGGGGGTAATATAGATACTGATATAATAGAAAATTATGCTTATAAACTAAATATGAAGGGTTTAATCAAAAGATTGCAAAAGGGCCTAAATACCGTAATTACAGAAAACTCTTCTAATTTATCAGGTGGAGAAAAACAAAAGATATCTCAACTAAAAGCTTTTGTAAAAGATCCAAATGTTATAATCTTAGATGAGCCTAGTTCTGCATTAGATAAAGAAAGCATAAATTATTTAAAAAGATATTTGAAAGATATAAAAAAAGATAAAATAATTATTATGGTGACTCATGATAAAAATATGTTAGATATAGCTGATGAAGTAATTAATTTAGATAATATATCTTGCAAAAAGGAAGTGGTTTAGATTTTACTTTATTATGAGAGCTTTAAAATGCATTTTAATTTAAATAGTTTAATTATGAAAAAAATCCATCTGTGCCATAAAAGATTATATTAACTTAAACGTCTTTGATTTTATATATGCTTAAATCAATACTAAAATTTATTTGCATTGAAATTACTCAATTTAATATAATTTCATGGCATAGGTTGAAAAAATAGTTTTTAAAGTATTAAAAATGTGTAGTTAAAGGTTTTGGATGGATGTGATTTTAAGCAAAAACTGTATTAAAAGTGAAGATGAAAATATTACCCAAAAAAGGATGCTGATATCAGCAATTATGAGAAGTAATACATGTTCATGTGATTGTAACTGAGATTCTTAGGATGAGCTTTGGTTGCATGATTATAACATCTTACATATCCAAAAAAGGAATATAATGCTTGAGATCTTGTCCAAATATATATACGAAAATATAAAATTTGTTTTAATATTAATTCATCTTTTAATTGACATAACAACATTTTTGTAGCTTTGTTTTTACACACAAAATCGTATTTTATGGAAATATTTAAGTGAAATGTTTAAGTGAAATGTTTAAGTAAATGACTAGAAGTAAATAAATACATATACTAATATGAATATTTTGTATTATTATATGTATTTTTTCCCTTTTTGTGGGTTGCGAATTCTGTATTTTTTTATTTTATGTATGATACCATTTAAACATAGACAAACTTATCAGAATAATTGTTAGAGAAGGAGGAGATACATTGAAAAAAGTAATAGGGTTTTTATTACTAGCTATTTCAATGTTCTCTTTTTTCATATTTTATAAAGAACACAAAGAAACACAAATATTTAATATGAAAAATGCAGAACATCACTTAAAGAATAGTTATGAAATTATTATACCAACTAAAATCAATATGTTACCTAGGGGAAAGCAGCATGATAAAATTTTAAGGGCATCAAAAGGTACAGAGGTATCTATATATTTTACACGCATAGATCAGGATTCAAAGAAGGAGAAAATAATTAAATATATATACACAGTTGATGATGAATATATGAAAAATTTTCACATTTCAGATATTCAGCTGGTTTCTGGTTATTTCATAAGGTAATTGATTTGTTGAAGGTTTTAAATAAAAAGGGAAAGACAGTTGTGGTAGTAACACATGATAAAGTTGTAGCAAATAGCTGTAGTAGAATAATAAATATCTAATAAAGGAGCTTTAGATAGTTACCATTAAAGGCACATAGCCTCTTAAATCAGAGGGCTATGTGCCTTTATTAATGTCTTTGATTCAATATTTTATTTAAAATTTAGGTTTATCAGATAGTTTTATATTATATAAGAAATATTTATGTAGTCTCTTAAAAATGTACATTGCTTGTTAGTAAAGCAATTAGAGAACGCCCATATTTTAGCATAAAAAGTTTTATTTAAAATGGACATTAATCTTATATGATTCAAAGGATTGTTTCTTTAATATTCCCTGTAAAAAGTTAATTATGGCATTTTTAGAGTTTTCTTCAGCTCTATTGTAGGTTTCAGTTTTTTTCATTTCATTAACCATTTTTAGTTTAGCTTCATTCATCATAACACCATATTCAGATGGGTCTAGTTTTATTTCTCCAAAACGAAGTATTCCCTTTTCTACAGTTTGATATTCGGTTTTAGCTTCATCTATAGTTACATTTTTCACATAAGGCTTAGGAGAATTTATGGTAATCTCCTTCTTTTTATTATCAACTTTTATGTCATCATCAGCTATTTTAGAAAGATCTACACAATATACTCCATCCCCAAAGAAATTTATGTTCTGCACTTTTTTAAATAAAGAAAAATTTCCCCAGCTATCGTCAATAACAATCTTTTGTTGAAGGGATGTCTCTAAGGTTATAAGCTCACTTTTATCTCTCATAGATTTTATAATGGCCTCTTCAGTTAATATTTTTTTAGAACTATTTATTTTAGGAAGAATCCATGTTTTATTTTCTTTTGATGGCTTCTTAAATATCCTATATCCTAGATATATGCCCAGAATAGTAGAAAGCAATATAGCTAATATAACTAATCTAGTCTTGAATCTACTCTTTTTTCTCAATAAAATCTCCCCCAATCTACAATATAATGTATAATATCAATTAAGTTTATATTTTAAATTTGTCAGTATTAAAATATCGGTATTAAAATTACCACCAAATATAAGATTATTATTTACAATACATTATATAAAATATCATGCCATAGTATTTCTAAAGTATCGTTTCTGAAAAGTTTATTTAAATTATTTAATATCAGCAACAATATTTTTTAGTTTACAATCAATAATATTATATAATAAGTATATGGAAAAAGAAATTATTTAACATGTTAACATTAAGTAACTATTTTTTTACAGATTATAAATAGGTTCAGGGAAAGGTAGTAAATACTTATTTAACATTTTACTAGTTTAATATACAATGTTATTTATGAAAGGAGGTTTTTAACATGAAGGAAAAAGTGACAAATAATAAAAGTACATTTGCTTTAATAATTTTTATATTCTTACTTATGATTATTAATGCAATATCAGAAAATATAAGGGGTGTACTTATCCCTGTATTTAAATCAGAATTTGGTGTTAAAGATACTAATATAGGAATTTTTCTTTTTATAGGCTCTTTGGGTTATGTTATTGCTACATTTATAGGGGGATTACTTTGCGAAAAAGTAGGTCAAAAGAAGGTATTATCCATAGGAATAATAACCATGATAGTTTCTTTAGGTATCTTTATAAAAGCTAGTATATTTGAGGTTTTATTATTAGGTATGTTTATAATGAATTTAGGTTTAGCTTTTACAAGTATAGCTGTAAATACGTTAATTCCAGTGCTGTTATTGAGTTTCCAAGCAATTCTTATGAATGTAACACATTTTTGTTATGGATTAGGAGCTAGTATAGGACCTAAAATGGCAGGAAATCTTATAAATAAAGGGGTAAGATGGAGAAGTCTTTACTTATACATAGCAATTGCTTTTGTAGTTTTATTATTTATATTTATATTTTTAAAAGTTCCAGAGGTACACAAGGCATCACAAAACGAGGAAAATGGAGAAGTTGATAAGACTTTAATATTTTTCTACATTATTGCATTAGGGTTTTATGTTTGTGCAGAGATGGGAACAGGCAGCTGGCTTATAAATTATATTAAAAACGTATACGGATATAATGAAGCCACTAGCGCTACATATCTTTCTATTTTCTTTGGAATGTTGACAATAGGAAGACTTTTAGGAGGAGCAGTAGTAGAGAAATTTGGGTATATAAATACAATGCTTAAATTTTTAATTATGGCATTTGTAATATATACTTTAGCTCTTTTCATGGGGGAAAAGGGACTTATTTTAATATCAATTTCAGGATTGTTTTTCTCTATAATTTTCCCTACTACAGTTTTAACCATAAGCAAGGTATTTTCAAAAAAAGTATCTGCCATAACTGGTACTGTGGTAACTGCAGCATCAGCAATAAACATGGTGGTTAGCGTAGTTATAGGAAAACTTAATGATACCATTGGTTATAGATATGCATTTTATTTAATACCTGTAAGCTTGTTTATATCAATAATTTTTATGGCGCTTATACATATAAAGACAAAAGACATTTTATCTTGTAGGAGTGATAGATAATCATGGAAAAGGGCGGTGTGCTTTTAGAATTAGTAAATGGTAAGGAAAAAGAATACATAGTAAAGGATAGAACTGGAATTACCATAGGAAGAGTTTTTATAACAGAATTAGATAAGGATAACAGATATTGCTGCTTTAAGTTGAATTTTTATAGATATAGCGGTGAAGCATATGATAATTTGAAAAATATTCTCAAGCTAATGCTGATGTCTTTATTTAAAAATATGAATATGTATAAAATAAATGTTTTAATAAATGAAGAAATAGATTTACGTCCCTTTATGGATTTAGGTTTCAAATTAGAGGGGATAATAGAGGATAGTATAGAGGTAAAAGGGGAAAGATTTTCAAAATTAATATTTGGAATAGACTATAGATCTTACGAAAGTAATATTAGGAGAATACCTTTAAAACTAAAGGGTGAAAAAATAGAACTAAAGGTTTTAACACCAGAAGATGCAGAAGATGTGTTAGACTATTATATAAGAAATAGAGAACATTTGATGCCCTTTGAGCCTTCAAGAGATGAAAGTTTTTACTCTTTGCAGTATCAAAAGAGAAGTCTTATAGAAAGTTATAAAAATTATCTAAATGGAATAGAAATAGAATTTGGAGTATATGAAGAGCAGAAGTTTATAGGAATTATAAAAGTATCTAATATTATATATGGGGTCTTCAAAAATGCCTTTGTAGGATACTCCATGGATGAAAAACATCAGGGAAAGGGTTATATGAAAGATGCTTTAAGATTAGTTGTAAATTATTGTTTTGAGGAAATGGGGCTTCATAGGCTAGAGGCATCTACATTAGTTGACAATGAAAAGTCCCAAAGTGTATTGAAGGCTTGTGGATTTAAAGAATTGGGCTTGAATGAAAATTATCTCTTTATAAATGGAAAATGGAGAGATCATATAAGTTTTTATAATGTTCGCAAGTAAATATTATTAGGGGGTAATTATGGGGGATAATAAAAGTTGTTCGAAAGATTCAATAAATATTAGGGAGCTAAATGGTGATAATTTAGCGAGAGATACATTCAAACTAGCACTGCCAGCTATAATGGAGATGCTTATGCAAACACTACTGGGTTTCGCTGATATGGCTATGGTAGGAAGTCTTGGAGCAGCAGCTATTGCGGCGGTGGGATTAAGTGATATGCCTATGATGACTGCTATGTCTATATTTGCAGCAGTAAGTGTAGGTACCACAGCTTTAGTAGCCAGGGCTATTGGAGCAAAAAAGATTAAGGAAGCTGGTGAAGTAGCTAAGCAATCATTGATAATCAGCGTATTAATGGCCATAGTGTTTACTGCATTAGCCCTTTTATTGGCTAAAAATATAATAATATTAATGGGAGCAGAAGAAGAGGTAATACCTATATCAACGGGGTATTTTAAAATAACTAGCTTAGGACTTCCAATGATGATAATAACTATGATAATGTCTGGGGTTTTAAGGGGAAGCGGCGACACGAAAACTCCAATGTATATAAATGGTGGATGCAATATATTAAATATTATAGGTAATTTTCTTTTAATATACCCAACAAGAAGTATTTCTTTTACCTTGCCATTACTAGGAAAAGAAATGAATTTAATGATACCAGGAGCAGGACTTGGAGTGGCAGGGGCAGGTATTTCTACTACTATATCAAGAATAGTTGGAGGATGCATTGTTTTATATTTAGTATTTAATAGTAGGGTATTAGTAAAAATTCAATTAAAAGATGGATTCAAAATAAATTTAAAAATAATAAAAAGAATATTCAATATAGGAATTCCAGCAGCTATAGAGCAGTTTTTTATGAGATTTGGGCAATTGCTTTTTGCTAGAATAGTTGCTAGTTTGGGAACGGTTATTTATGCCTCACATAGAATTACGTTAACAGCAGAATCGTTGTCCTTTAATGCAGGATTTGGATTTGCACTGGCAGCAACTACTTTAGTAGGACAATTTTTAGGTGCAGAGAAACCAGACATAGCTAAAAAGAGTGGATTTATGGCGGTTAAAATGGGTGCTATCTTCATGAGCACAGTAGGAATTTTTTTCTTCCTGTTTCCAGATGCCTTCTTAATGCTTTTTACTAGAGATGGTGAAATAATAAAAAATGCTCGTTGGTGTCTTAGAATAGTTGCAATTTCTCAACCGTTTCTAGCAGGAGTTATGGGTTTTGCAGGGGGACTGCGTGGTGCTGGTGACACAAGAGGAGTTCTTATAATAACTGTTTTAGGAGTTTGGGGTGTTAGGTTAACTTTGGCCTATGTTCTTGCGATAGTTTTAGGTTATGGGTTAATAGGTGCATGGATTGCCATGACTATAGATTTATTATTTAGAGGAACACTTTTATTTTTCAGATTCAGAAGTGGAAAGTGGCAGAAGTTAAGGGTGTAGTTATATGTAATGTTGTAAATGTAAATGTTAGTATGTGAAGATATACAAGAGTTATTCCCGTGCAGTTATATATATAATTTTGTAAATCTAAGTAGTTAACTCAAACTTGGCATATAAATGTTAATTTCTACATTAGATGAATAAACGTTCTTAATTTAAAATTTAGAATGTAAAATTGGAATTTGTGGAGAAGGTAAGAATTAAGTAAGAGGTAAGAGCGAAAAGATTAGGTACTAGGTGCTGGGTGCTAGGTACTAGGAAAGGAGGATTTTCCTCCACTGCGTTACGAAAAATCTTTAATTAAATATAAGCAATGGTATAGTGGGAAAAGGTATAATTGGTTCATTAAATGAAGTGGTTATACCTTTTATTTTTAGGGGCTTAAAAAATCCTTTATTGGCGATAGTTAGGCTAAGTATGTAGACATGATTAGGATTTATCCGATGACTACCTGCCGTAACACTCCCACTTCTAACAAAGTGGGAGATAACGGCAGCTACGTCCCTGGATAACGATCTCTAACCTTCAGATGGAGTAAAAACTCCATCTAAAGCTAAGAGCTCTGTTTATATATAAGAATGTATAACTTTAATTGTTAGGTAAATAAAACTTGTAGATAAGTAATAGGGAATAGGTAAGAAAGTGATAGTATGAAGTAAGAGTTCTTCCCAAAATTCAGCTTTGATGAATTTTCACCACAACTATTACTTTTTACTTATTCACAAATTAATTATAATAAACTCCTTGAGTTTTATCCTTAACTGTTACTTCTTACTTATTAGCTATTACTTATCTTCAAATTATAGTTAATTATACAAACAAATATTAGCATAAATTGCAAAATAATTAATATATACGCATTGGATATATAAAAACTTTTCCTAGCGTGTCTATATAAGAAATACGCCAAAAAACAGATGAAAAACGAGGAATAATAGAATAATGCGGCTCAATCCATGAAAACATACTGAAAACAAGCATATATACGTGATATTATAAAACACGTCGCTGAAACACGGCGAAACAGTTCAACAGGAAATAAACTTTAAAAATAACTTACAAGTTTGAAACAAACTAAAAAGTTGAGAAAAAAGTTTAAAAAAATGTTGACAAGAAAAAACTTAAATGATATAATAATTAAGTCGCTTGAAGCGGCAAACAAACTGGTCTTTGAAAATTAAACAGAGATGATGATGATAAATCATAAAGTCAGTGAATTTGAGTTTAAGATTGAACTTTAAATTGAGAGTTTGATCCTGGCTCAGGACGAACGCTGGCGGCGTGCCTAACACATGCAAGTCGAGCGATGAAGTTTCCTTCGGGGAACGGATTAGCGGCGGACGGGTGAGTAACACGTGGGCAACCTGCCTCAAAGAGGGGAATAGCCTCCCGAAAGGGAGATTAATACCGCATAAAGTTGCGGAATCGCATGATTCTGTAACCAAAGGAGCAATCCGCTTTGAGATGGGCCCGCGGCGCATTAGCTAGTTGGTAAGGTAATGGCTTACCAAGGCGACGATGCGTAGCCGACCTGAGAGGGTGATCGGCCACATTGGAACTGAGATA
>NZ_CABDWS010000052.1 GCF_901447495.1 Haloimpatiens lingqiaonensis | reverse complement strand
AATGAATATTGTTATAAATAATTAAACATAAGATAAAATATTCTAAATAAAATTAAATTTTATTAAATTTTTACTTGAAATTATTTGACATTATTAATTCATATAATTATAATACTAGTTGGAAATATTTAAATTTTCAGCATTATTAAATATATACAACTAGGGGGAATTTAAGTGGAAGCTAGAAAACTAAAGAAAGAAGAGAGTACTAAGAGAAAGAAGCTATCTCACGGAGCATATGAAATGATACCTGGTGATCAATATGAGCCATTTGTTTCATCAGACATTACTATGCCAGAACTTACATTACAAGCAATAGTCTTAGGATGTATATTGTCCATAGTTTTTGGTGCAGCTAATGCATATCTTGGATTAAGACTAGGACAAACTGTTGGGGCGTCTGTTCCTTGTGCAGTTACTTCAATGGCTATTCTTAGAGGAATATTGAAAAGAGGAACTATACTAGAAAATAATATGGTACAAACCATAGGATCAGCAGGGGAATCTATAGCCGGTGGAGTTATATTTACAGTACCAGCACTTATAGTATGGGGTATGGAAGTTAGTGTGACTCAAGTAGCTATTATGGCACTTGTAGGAGGAACATTAGGAGTATTAATACTTATACCACTTAGAAGATATTTTGTATCTGATCAGCATGGTGAATTACCATTCCCAGATGGAACTGCTTGTGCAGAAGTACTAGTTGCAGGAGAATCCGGTGGTAAATCAGCTAAAATGCTGTTTATTGGTGGAGGCTTGTCAGGTCTTTACACCCTTTGTGTAAACGGATTCAAGCTTTGGGAAAGTGGAGTTGGAACTCTAATAAAGGGATTCCAAAATGCATTCATAGGAATAGAAGCTACACCAGCACTTTTAGGTGTAGGATATGTTATGGGACCTAGAATATCTGCAATAATGTTCTCAGGTGCAGCATTAGGTTGGTTAGTAATTATACCTTTAATAAAATATTTTGGAGCAGGTCTTACAGCAGCAGTATATCCAGCTACTGTTCCAATAGCAGAACTTGGAGTTAAAGAAGTTTGGAGTTTTTATTTAAGATACATAGGAGCTGGTGCGGTTGTATTTGGTGGAGTTTGGAGCTTTATAAAAGTAATACCTGTAATGTTTAAAAGCTTTAAAATGGGATTTGAACAATTAAGCAATGGAAATTCAGGAAGTGGTATGAAAAGAACAGATAACGACTTAAATATGGTTGTTGTACTGGGTTTAATAGGAATAATCTTTGTATTTATAGCATTTTTCCCACCACTAAAATTAGGATTTGTTAGAGCATTACTAGTTCTTATATTTACAACTTTATTTGTGCCAGTAGCAGCTAAAATGGTTGGACTTACATCAAATAACCCAATATCAGGAATGACTATAGCAACATTATTAGTTACTTCACTTATACTAAAAGCTATGGGAAGTACAGGAGAAAAAGGTATGCTTGCAGCATTATCTGTAGGAGTTATAGTATGTATTGCTGTAGGTATCACAGGGGATACTTCTCAAGATTTAAAAACAGGATTTTTAGTTGGAGCAACTCCAAAGAAGCAACAAATAGGAGAGTTAATAGGAGTTGTATCATCAGCTTTGGTTATTGGATTTGTAATTAATCTATTAAATAAAGCTTATGGAATAGGTTCAGAAGCTTTGCCAGCACCACAGGCAACACTAATGTCATTAGTTGTTAAAGGGGTGTTTACAGGCAACCTTCCTTGGATATTATTATTCATAGGAATGGCTATTGGTGCGGTAGTTGAACTTTTAGGAATTCCAGTTCTTCCATTTGCTATAGGTCTTTACCTACCAATATCTCTATCAACAGCACCTATTCTTGGAGGTTTCATAAGAGGAATGCTAGAAAAGAGAAAAAAAGGAGAGGAACTAGCTTTAAGAAGAGAATCAGGAATATTAATAGCATCAGGCTTTGTAGCTGGGGACTCATTAATGGGAGTTATACTTGCGGTATTTGCATATTTCGGAGTTAATATGGGATTTGGAGAAAAGATAGGATTTTTACATAATCCAATAGTATCCTTAATACCATATGCATTGCTTTGGTGTGTATTATTATACTATTCTAATATAAGAAAGCCAGATGAATTAAATGAGTAAAAGGGTAAAAACTCATAATAATTTATTGGAATATATACCTGTAAAAGCCAACCCTTATATAGATGAGAAAAGGGAAGATAATTCTAATATTACTTTGGTTATAAAAAGACAGGGTAAATTAGATAAATTGCTTTTAAAGATATTTAGAAAAGCACATAAGGAATTATACGTGCATCTAGATGAAATAGGGTCTTACACATGGGAAAATATAGATGGCAAAAGGACAGTTTATGAATTAGCAAAAGAGTTTATGACAAGTTATAATGTAGAAGAAATTGAAGCATTAAATAGAATGGGTACATTTATAAGAATATTGAACAATAATAAATTTATAAGATTAATAAAACCTACCACATAATAGAGGCACCGGATATAATCCGGTGCTTTTTAAATATAATTTAAAAAAACTTCTATGATATTATTTAATTTTTATTTATAATAAGAAATAAAAAGTAACAAAACATTGAGAAAAACACATGTAAGGACAGTTATATAGAAGACATTTGATTAATAATATGCTTCAATATTTTGTAAAAATAACATTCAATAAAATGATATACTTATAATAAAGGATTGAATATATAAATAAAATTCTTGTATGAGTATATACGAGATATTATAGAAAGAGGGAATAAATATGAAAGCAGAAGGAAATACCACCATAGAGGATGAAGTGGCTAAAATTTTAATAAAAAACAAATTAACTATATCTACGGCAGAATCTTGTACTGGAGGACTTTTAGCAGGAAGGTTAATAAATTATCCTGGTATATCCTCTGTATTTTTAGAAGGAGCAGTTACTTATAGTAATGAAGCAAAAATTAAAAGGTTAGGTGTTAAAAAAGAGACATTAGACAGGTACGATGCAGTTAGTGCTGAAACTGCAGCAGAAATGGCGGAAGGTATAGCAAAATCAGCAGGTACGCATATAGGATTGTCTACTACAGGAATAGCTGGCCCAGGGGGAGGAACAGAAGAAAGACCAGTGGGCTTAGTTTATTTAGGTCTTTATATAAATGGAGAAGTGAAGACCAAGGAGTTAAATTTAAGTGGCAATAGACAAAAGGTAAGGGAAGCGGCTGTTATCAAATCACTAGATTGGTTGAGAAGAGAATTAATTGGGAAGTAGTGATCTTTATGGCAATATATAAAAAGGAAGTGCTTAGATATTTAGGTTATAGGGGACAATATATAGATGAAAATATAGATAAGCTTATAGATGATTGTATAGAGGAAACAGAAGAAGCTGTTCAGGAGAATTTTTTGTACAATGTATTTCCAATAATAAAAAAAGAAGAGGGCATAGAACTTAAGGGTACAAATATTGTATTAAAGGGAAGGGATATTGAAAATCATTTATGTAATGCTAAAAGCTGCGCTGTTATGGCAGTTACGATAGGTGGTATAGTAGAAAAAAACATAAGGTATTATGTAAGAGTTAATCTTACCAAGGCAGCAATACTAGATGCCTGTGCTACTGCAGCAGTGGAGGTTTTATGTGATAAGGTAGAGGGCGATATTAAGAGCTTTGCAAATAAACAAGGTTTATTTATTACCCATAGGTATAGCCCTGGATATGGTGACTTTAATATAGAAATTCAAAAGGATATACTTAGAGCTTTAGGGGCTTATAAGATAGGCCTTACTTGTACTGACAACTTTATTCTAATGCCAAGAAAATCTGTAACTGCATTAATAGGAATTTGGGACAAAGAATTTAATAAAAAAGGAATTGAAGATAAAGAATTTAATAAAAAAGCACATTGTAAAAATTGTAGTAATTATAAAAGTTGCATATACAGAAAGGATGAGGGCTATTGTGATCATTAGAGAGAGATTAGGCAAAGAAATCTTATTTTTTGATGGGGCTATGGGCACTATGCTCCAAAAAAGCGGTTTGCTGGCAGGAGAGATTCCAGAGACTTATAACATACTTCAACCAAACAAAATTACTGAAATACATCAAAAATATATAAAAGCAGGGGCAGATATAATTACTACTAATACCTTTGGTGCTAATGAGTATAAGCTAAAGGATACTAATTTTACCGTAGAAGAGGTAGTTGAAAGTGCAGTAAACATTGCTAAAAAAGTTGGCAATGGTAAATATGTAGCTCTAGATGTGGGACCTATTGGACAACTTTTAGAGCCTATGGGGATTTTAAGTTTTGAAGAGGCTTACAATATATTTAAAAGGCAAATAGTAGCAGGATATAAGGCTGGCTGTGATCTTATATTAATAGAAACTATGTCGGATATATATGAGGCTAAGGCGGCAGTATTAGCTGCTAAGGAGAATACAGATTTACCAGTACTATGTACCATGACCTTTGGGAAAGATGGAAGAACTTTAAGTGGAACAGATCCTCTAACTATGGTGACTATATTGGAAAGCTTAGGGGTGGATGCACTGGGAGTTAATTGTTCCTTTGGCCCTAAAGAAATTAAAGGTATCCTTAGAGAGATTTGCAACTATGCTCATTTACCTATTATGGTTCAACCTAATGCAGGGTTACCACAAATGCAAGATGGAAAGCTATCTTATAGCTTAAAACCAGAAGAGTTTGCAATAAGTATTAAGGATATTGCACAAATGGGTGCTAGTATTTTGGGTGGATGTTGCGGAACAGACGAAAGGTATATAGAAGAGACTGTAAATCTAATTAAAGGCATGAAAGTAGTAAAAACTTGTGCACCTAAAATAACTACTCTATGTAGTTCTTCCAAGACCATTATAATAGATGAAGGAGCCAAGGTTGTAAGTGATAGGATAAATCCCACAGGTAAAAAGGACTTTAAAGAAGCATTAGAAAATGAAGACATGGATTTTCTACTTAATCAGGTGGTTGAGCAAAAGGACAGTGGTGTGGATTTTATAGATATAAATTTAGGTTTACCTGGAATAGATGAGAAAGGGGTTATGGTAAAGGCTATAAAGGAAATCCAAGGGATTATAAATACCCCTCTTCAAATTGATAGTTCTGACAGCAAGGTTATTGAGGCAGCTGTTAGAGTATATAATGGTAAGCCAATTATAAATTCTGTAAATGGCAGAAAAGAAGTCATGGAAAAAATATTTCCTATAGTTAAGAAATATGGTGCTTGCGTAATAGGATTAACTTTAGATGAGAATGGAGTACCAGCTACTGCAGAGGAAAGATTTGATATCGCAAAAAAAATAGTAGATAAGGCTGAAGAATATGGTATTCCTAAGGAAAATATATTAATAGATTCATTGGTGCTTACAGTATCAGCGCAACAGAAAGAAGCTATAGAAACTTTAAAAACTGTTAGATTAGTAAAAGAAAGATTAGGAGTTAAAACTTTACTAGGAATAACTAATATATCTTTTGGACTTCCTAATAGAGGACTTTTAGACAGAACATATCTATCCATGGCATTGGCTATGGGAGTTGATGCAGTGATAATAAATCCTATGGATAAGGAAGCTATGAACACTGTATATGCTTATAGAGTTATTGCTGGAGAGGATATTGGAGGAAAGAACTATGTGGAAAAAATAGTTCCATCTAAAGATAAATATAAACCGGAGATTCAAGGGAAAAGTAAAAGTTTAAGGCATATGGTTATATCTGGGCTAAAGGAAGAAACCGTAAATACCACAAAGGAGCTTTTAAATTCCAAAAGCTCACTAGAAATTATAGAAGAATATTTGATACCTGCATTAGATGAAGTGGGTAAAAAATATGAAGAGGGAGAAATATTTTTACCTCAGCTTATCCAATCGGCAGAAACAGTTAAAAGTGCTTTTAATATAATAAAAAATAAAATCAGAGAGCAGGGAAAAAAAGAGATCTATAAGGGAGAAATAATATTAGCCACAGTACAAGGCGATATCCATGATATAGGAAAAAATATAGTTAAATTACTTTTAGAAAACTATGGATTTAAAGTAATTGACCTAGGAAAAGATGTGCCTGTTAAAAAGGTAGTGGAAGAAGCAAAAGTAAGGGGTACAAAGTTAGTGGGATTAAGTGCTCTAATGACCACTACTGTAAAGAGTATGGAAGAGACTATTAAAGCGTTAAAAGAAGCTGGATTAGAGGTAGAAGTTTTTGTAGGTGGTGCGGTTTTAAATCCAGACTACGCAAAAAATATAGGTGCTCATTACTATGCAAAAGATGCTAGAGAATCCGTTAAAATAGCTCAAGAAATATTTAAGGATCTTACAAATTAAAGAGAAATATGGGAAAGTTACAAGTATATAATTAATATTATAATAAAATTATAAAGAGTGTACTGAAGAAATATGTTGACATGCTTTAAAAAAGATGTTAACATATTTTTTAATTTATAAAATACAAATGTATTTACGAGACGTACATGAAATGAAAAAGGGGGTAAAAATAGGTGACTTTAGAGGATAGTAAAACTTAGTTAAAAAATCGTATATAAATAAGAAAGGGGCTAACAAATGAAAAAAATGGGTTTATTACCAAGACTTATATTAGGGATAATTTTAGGTATTATTATTGGGGTTGTATCATCAAAAGTAGGAAATTACGCTATACCTAGAATTTTTGTTACATTTAGTGAATTATTTGGGGCTTTTTTAGGATTTATAATTCCGTGTATAATAATAGCTTTTGTGGCACCAGGAATTGCTGAGCTGGGAAAAGAATCAGGAAAACTATTAGCTTTGACAGCTGCTATTGCATACATTTCAACAATAATAGCGGGTACGGTTTCATATTTTATAGGAATGTCTATTTTGCCTAAGGTACTAAAGGCAGAAGAAATAGCAAAAAAAGCAGGAGTAGATATAAAGCCCTATTTTTCGTTAAAGATAGATCCTATTATGGGAGTAATGACAGCTCTTGTAATGGCTTTTATGCTTGGAGTTGGAATGTCAAAAATTAAAGGAAGAACATTATTTAATAGTGCAAAAGATTTTCAACACATAATATCTTTAGTAGTTAAAAATATATTAATACCGTTTGTACCAGTATACATTATAGGTATATTTGTTAAATTAACTATTTCCGGGGACATATTTAGAACGTTAAAGGCATTCTCATCAGTATATATTATTTTATTTTTACTTCAAATAGCTTATTTAGTAGGACAGTATAGTATTGCATGGATGATAAGTGGAAAAAAGCCTTTTAAGTCTATTAAGAACATGATGCCAGCATATTTTACCGCTTTGGGAACTCAATCATCAGCGGCAACTATACCTGTAACTTTGCAAAGTGCAAGGAAGAATAGTATTTCAGAGGACATAAATGATTTTGTCATTCCATTGTGTGCTACTATACACTTAGCAGGAGATACAATAACGTTAGTATTAGCATCTATGGGAGTTATGATTATGAATGGTGCTATGCCAACCTTTGGTACTATGTTTCCATTTATATTAATGCTAGGGGTAACTATGGTAGCAGCACCTGGAATACCAGGGGGAGGAGTTATGGCATCTTTAGGACTCCTTCAAGATATGCTTATGTTTAATCCAGCCCAGCAAGGACTTATGATTGCTCTCCATGCTGCACAGGATAGCTTTGGTACAGCTACCAATGTTACAGGAGATGGAGCTATAGCAATAATTGTAGATGCTGTTGCTAAAAGAAGCGAAGTTAAAGAAGCTCTAAGGTTAGTTCAATAGTTCTAAAATTCATATTCATTACGCTATTAAAAGCATTGTTTTTAAGGTTATGTGTAAATCGTCAAGGGTATAGAACAGCCTACTAAAGTAGGATTTTTATCCGCTTCTCTATAGAAAATCTTTAAGTTAAGCTAAAAAAGATAACATAATTTCACAACGAACGTGAAATTATGTTATCTTTTACTAACCTACTAACCTACTAGCCTACTATAGCTCACTAGTTTACTACCACTTAAGCATAAATTGCCCCGCAATTTATGCTTTTTAGTTAGTAACTGGTGGTGTGAAAGTTCTTTGAGCAAGCTCAGAGTCTAACATAAATAAACCGTGGCTGTCGTCTTTTAATAATTTTAGTTTTTTTACAAGCTTACTAAAAGTAGCTTCTTCTTCTACTTGTTCGTCTATATACCATTTTAAGAAGCTTATAGTAGCATGTTCTCTTTCGTCTGTAGCTATGTCACTTAAATGATAAATTCTGCTAGTTACTAATTTTTCGTGTTCTAAAGCCTTCTCAAATACATCTAAAGCAGAATCATATTCATTGCAAGGCTTTTCTATAGCATCTAAAGTAACTCTTCCATCCATTTCATTTATATAATTAAAAATTTTCATTGCATGAAATCTTTCTTCTTCTGCTTGAACTTTAAAGAAATTTGCAAAACCCTCTAAATCTAATGACTCACAATAGGCTGCCATTGCTAGGTAAAGGTATTCAGAATAAAATTCATAATTAACCTGTTTGTTTAGTTCATCAAATAATCTTTGGCTGATCATAGTATAACCACTCCTTGTAAATAGTATTTAATAATAAATATTATTAGTTAATTAAATTATATTATTTATTATGGCTATTTGCAAGGAATAGTATTAGTAGTTATGTGAAAATACATTGTATTAGGGAAGAAGTTTACCTATATCTATTACCCCATTGCCCTGTATATTTTTAGGCATATTTAATAAATTACAAGAAACCTTTAGTAAGGATAAAATATCTTTAAATTTTAGGTTAGGGTTATTTTCTAACAGTAGTGCACAGAGGCCGCATATATATGCTGTAGCACAAGAAGTACCAGTATATGAGGTGTATGGATTTTTAATTGGCTTAGGATAAATTTTCATGTTATTTCTCTCTGATAAATAGGATGAATCAGTATTTAAAGATGTTATGTCTACACAAGCAGCTACTAAGTCAGGCTTTTGAAAGTTTTTATAAGGGCCTGAGGAGGAAAACTCATAAGGTTTAGGAGGAATACAACTAGTGTCTATTCCGCCTACAGTAATACAACTATTTAGGGTAGCAATACCTCTTATGGAGTTTTGTGCATTTCCATTATGACCTGCGGGCACTAGAACTGTTATACCCTTTTCATCTGCTTTTTTAAAAAGAGTGTTAAATAAAGAGAGTATAAAATTATCATTATTCAAATATTCAAAAGGGAGACAAATTAACTTTATATTGTTTACATCACTTTCAGTTATTAGGGTTTCTAAGGCAAATAATATGTCAGAGATATAGCCTTTTCCAATGCCATTAAAAGCTTTTATACAGTACAGATGACTGTTTTCTGAAATGCCTTTAAATTTGCCATTAGAAGCTTCACCACTACCACATAGGACACCGCTTATAAATGTCCCATGGCCATTGTCATCATAGGGATATTTATAATCTTTCACTAAATCTTTAAATTCTATTATTTTGTTATAGGGTTTTTTTAAATCCTCATGGGGATAAACGCCAGTGTCTATTAATCCTATGCCGATTCCTCTACCAGTTAACTTGTAATTCCCCTTAAGAGAAATTTTATTAGCTTCTGCTACTCCTTGTTCCTCTCCGCATAATATAGCCATTTCGTCAAAACAAGCATAATCTATTTCTGGATGTTCTAGTAGTCTATTAAGGGTATAAGGTGATACATAAGCACAAAAGGTATTTATACTCTCCATATGCCTAATTATGCTACCTTTATAGTTATTAATTTTATTTTCCATTTTTTTTCTTAAGGCTTTGTAATGAATCAGAACTCTATAATTTTTATACACATTGTTATTTAGTGAGAGTCTTAGATTTTTTTCCATCTTATTTTTAAGTGATAACATTTATATAAAAAACCCCCTAAAAGTGTTACATTATATTATAGTTTAAAATGAAGCTAAGTGTTAAAATAAAGGTAAGGTTTTATAGTTTAGTATATGAAGTAAAAAGCTTTAAAATTATATATATTTAAAAATTATATTATTGGAGGGATATTATGCCTGTAATTGATTTTAAATGCAAAAAATGCGGAAGTGAGTTTTTTGAAATAGCTGCTCATGATGAACAAGTGGAATGCCCAAAATGCGGAAGTAATGAAGTGGAAAGGGTATATAAGGGGAAGTACTACGGAAAGGGTAATTGTAGTGGAAATTGCTCTTGTTGTGGAGGATGTCATTAAGGTTAAATGTAAAGGAGCTGTTGTATAAGAAATTACATATAATATATTGTCTCGTAAATTTAAAATTAGTACAATATATTATAGTATTTGTCTTAGTGCAACAGCTCCTATTTACCACATGTAAAATATCATTGTATTACAATTTAAGATTGTACTCATCAGCACAAAGTTTCAAGAAAGCCTTTCCACAAGGGGTTAATGTGCGTTTAGAATTTATAATTAAGTAGATTCCTCTGTTTATATTTATATCTTTTATCTTACTTATTTTTAGTTTATTAGAGTTAGAGCAGTTTTCGAAAATCTTCTTTGAGACTATGGAGATTCCCATACCTGTGTTTACAAATTGAATTAAAGTGTCTATGTTATTTACTTCGCATATGACATTTAAAGAGTTTAAATTTATTCCATATTTTTTAAACTCAGATTCCATAGTAGCTCTAGTAGCAGAAGATTTCTCTCTCATTATAAATTTTTGCTTTTTTAAAGTATCTACATCGATTATATCTGGTAGATTTAAACTTTTGCTGGAAATTACTACAAGTTCATCCTCTAGTAGTTTGTAAGTCTTTATTTTATCGTCTTCTATGTATGTCCCAATTATTCCTAGCTCATCATTAAGATTTAGTATGTTTTTAACAATATTTCCAGAACTAAGTTCCTTTACATCAAAAGTAGTTTCAGGATATTTATCACTAAACTTTAAAACTAATTTTGGAACTATAGAATTACAAGGAGTGGTACTGGCTAATAGGCTTAGTCTACCACATATATTATTGTTAAAACAAGAAATATTGCTAACAGCATTATTTCTAATATTAATTATGTCTATGGCATATTCAAGAAAAGATTCTCCAGCTGGTGTTAAATTTACTTCCTTAGAAGTCCTATCAAAGAGTTGTACATTTAAATCCTTTTCTAAACTAGAAATATGAGAGCTTATAGTAGGTTGTGATAAAAAGATATCGTTTGCAGCTTTTGAAAAGCTTTTTAGCTTGGCAACGCTTATAAAAGCTTCTATTTGCTTGAAGTCCATGAACCATCCCCCTTAAAATTAATAAATTAACCCTTCCATTTAAAAAGTATAATGCCAAATATCATCAGCCCTATGCCAATATATTTAGTTATACCAAAATGTAATTTTTCACTACCAAAAAGTCCAAAGGCATCTATTAAGCCTGCAGCTGCCAATTGGGCTACTAATATGGTAGCTATAGAGCATGTTGGGCCTAACTTCTCTATACCTTCCATGACCGTAAAGATTATTATTACCCCTAAAACACCTCCAAGAAGATATAATTTGTTTACAGATTTGATGTTTTTAAAGTTACCTTTTCCAGCTAGAAATAAAATTATTAAAGTAATAACAAAGCCAGTGCCTTGCACAAAGACATTTGTTTCCCAGGTTCCTATTTTTTCGCCTAATCTAGTATTAAAAACTCCCTGTAGACTCATAGAAATTCCGGATATTATTGACATTAGAATTCCAAGCATAATATCACCCTCCCATATTATTTTAACCATAATACTAATAATGTATTACTGAAATACGGGAGGTGAAAAATATTAATAACCTTCTTCTTGGCGTTTGTGGTTTATTTGATTCTTTTCTAAATATCCATTTTCTATATCATCTATTGAAAAATCCAAGCTAAGTCCTAATGAAATAAAGTCTTGGAATAGCGTTATATAGTGGTCTCTTGAGTTACAGGTTATGAAGTCATTTATATCTATAAATAAGTTTAAAAATTGATCTGTAATTTCAGTATCAGATTTATTTGGTGTAAATGTTATATTATCATAATTTTTATCAAGACCAATGCTTAATATGAAATGAAGACAATCCACATATTCTTCAAGAATTACACTTTTACTTGAAGGTCCTTTATTGCTCCAATACTTAAAACATCGAGTTTCATTAGCTAATTCTCCAATTTCAACTTGTAAAGCCAGTATTTTTTTAGACAAAAGTGGACCCGTTAAATGGTGTGCTTGCTCTATATGATTATTTAGATCCCTTTGTAAGGAGAACAATTTGTCAAATTTCATAAATAAAAGCCGCCTTTCTAATTTTAAATTATAAGTATATTTTATCGAATTTTTGATAATATTGAAAGTTTATGAAACGATTACAGATAAAAATTATAAAATAATATTTAGAAAAGTATGGCTATTAGTTTTATTTAAGACAATAAATAACAATTCTATTTTATGACAATTATTTATAAAGCACTTATGCACTTTAGTAATCTCTCAATTCATATTTTTTAATACTGGAATCTCTCCTATTATTTGAATTTTTCCAAACCTCTATCCTATTGATTTTAAAGGTATAGTTTGGGTTTGAGTTCCATAAAGGATGAAAATTATTATTTTTAATAAAATAATTCCTTTTGTTATTGAGTATATTGGCTAAAGGAATGTAAAGTTCCTCATCTTCCTTTTGCGTTTTAACAGGAAAACCAGATAGAGATAAGGTTTCATTTAAATTTCTAGATATTCTAGTTATATATCCTTTATTTTCAACCTTTAAGCTAATAAGTTTGTTATTTTCATCTACTAATATATTATTATTTAATTGAATTTTAAATTTTTTGTAAGGCTTTAAAACCTTATGTATTATGGAATCTAAATCTTCTATTTTTATATCCCAAACAGTACCAAGATGTATGTATGCACTTGGGAAATTTTTTGTCAATTTATATTTTCTGCAGGTTCTATTAAGAATATTATCCATGTGGTAAGTTGAATTATTATCGAATAAAGCTACTACTTCATATTTCATTTGTATCCCCCAAATTAGTATATTTATTTACTACATTATTATTATATCATATTAGACTTTTTTTTATAATGTTTTAAAGTAAACTTAATAGAAATACAGAAATTACTTGAATATAAATTAAAAAATATTATTAAAAAATAATTAAGTTATGATATAATAATCTTTGTGAATTAATTTTAAAATTATCGTAAGTGAGGATGGATATTATAAATGGAAAAGTTAATTATAAATGGTGGAAACAAGCTTTTTGGAGAAGTGGAAATCAGCGGAGCAAAGAATGCTGCTGTAGCTATATTACCAGCAGCTATATTGGCTAGCGAAGGTGTTTGCAAAATAGATAATATTCCTGACATAGAAGATGTTCATTGTTTAGAGAGAATACTAGAAAACTTAGGTTGTAAAGTAAATAAAGAGAGAAATACTGCACATATAGATAGTAGCAATTTAAATGGAACAGAAGCTTGTACAGAAGATGCTAGAAGGATGAGAGCTTCATATTACCTAATAGGAGCTCTTTTAGGAAGATTTAAAAAGGCAAAGGTTGATCTTCCAGGGGGATGTCCAATAGGGGTAAGACCTATCGACCAGCATATAAAAGGATTTGAGGCATTAGGAGCACATGTGGTTATAGAGCACGGAGCTGTAATAGTGAAGGCGGATAAATTAATAGGAACTAAAATATTTTTTGATGTGGTTAGTGTAGGAGCTACAATTAACGTTATGTTAGCAGCCACATTAGCTGAAGGAGTAACTATACTTGAAAATGTTGCAAAGGAGCCTCATGTAGTAGATGTAGCAAACTTCCTAAACTCAATGGGGGCAAATATAAAAGGCGCAGGAACAGATGTAATTAAGGTTTTTGGTGTGGAAAAGTTAACTGGATGCAACTATAGTGTAATTCCTGATCAAATAGAAGCGGGAACATATATGATAGCTACAGCAGCTTGTGGTGGAGAAGTTACAATTAAAAATGTAATTCCAAAACACTTAGAATCTATTTCTGCAAAACTTGTAGAAACTGGTGTAGAAATTGTTCCAAATGGAGATTCTGTTAAAGTTATAAGTAATAAAGATTTAAATGCAATAAATATAAAAACACTACCTTATCCAGGATTCCCAACAGATATACAGCAACCAATGACTTCATTATTATGTACTGCTAAAGGAAGAAGCATAGTTAATGAAAGTATATGGGAAAACAGATTTAAACATGTGGATGAATTGAAGAAAATGGGTGCTAATGTGAAGGTAGAGGGAAGAACAGCTATAATAGATGGAATTGACAAGCTTACAGGAGCAGTGTTAAAAGCAACAGATTTAAGAGCTGGAGCTGCTATGGTTATAGCTGCTTTGATGGCTGAAGGAGAATCAGAAATAATAGGAATAGAACATATAGATAGAGGATATCCTCACATAGAAGAGAAGTTTAAAGAATTAGGCGCAAATATAAGAAGAGAAGTAGAGTAGAAATGGAGATTGTGTAAATATGATATTTTGTCCTTTATATAGTGGGAGCAGTGGAAATAGCGTTTTTATAGGGACGGACAAAACTAAAATACTAGTGGATGCTGGATTACCAGGGAAACATATAGAAAATGCTTTAAAAGATATAGGAGAAAAGCCGGAGGAAATTGACGGCATATTTGTAACCCATGAGCATATAGACCACATAAAAGGAGTAGGAGTGCTTTCTAGGAAATATGACATACCTATATATGCCAATGCAGATACTTGGGATGCAATGAACCGTAATATAGGCAAAATAAAAGAGCATAATATAAAAATATTCCAAAGTGCACATACTGAAATAAAAGATTTGGACATACTAAATTTTTCAATATCCCATGATGCAGCAAATCCTAATGGATATGTTATTTGCTACAAACAAAAGAAAGCATGTATAGCTACTGACTTAGGACACTTTTCTAAAGAAGTAAAAGACTCTATAAATGACTGTGAAGTAATTCTTCTTGAAAGTAATCATGATGTAGAAATGCTAAAATTCGGTCCATATCCATATAATTTAAAAAGAAGAATTTTAAGTAATGTAGGGCATTTATCTAATGATGATTGCGGCAGGGCTATAGTGGATATAATGAAGGATAAGAAGAAAACTATTTTTTTAGGTCATTTAAGTAATACAAATAATCAACCAGATTTAGCTTATCAAACAGTACTAAATATACTAAACGACAATGGATTAAGACAAGGAATAGATATAGAATTAAAAGTGGCAGAAAGAAGTAAACCCAGTGGGTGTATAAATTTTTAAGGAGTGTTTTATATGAATAGAAAGTTTTGTACATTCTTTACTATGTTATTGTTAGTATGTACAATAACCTTAAGTTTTACAGCTTGTGAAAAGAAGGATAAGATAAGTTCTCTTAATAAGGAAAAATTAGAAAATGTGAAATTATCAGAGAAGGAAAAGGAAAACTTTTTATCCGTAGACCTATATTTTGATAGTTCTAAAAACAAGGGAAAAGAGCAATTTGCTAAAGAGCCTAGGGTAATGAACAAGAAAGAAGTTATTGCTAAAACAGTTATGGAGGAGCTCATAAATGGGCCTTCTACAGAGAGTAAATTAGATCCAATAATAAATAGAGAAACCAGGGTACTCAATATTTCAGTAAAAGATGGTGTAGCCTATGTTAACTTAAGTTCTGAAGCTAAGTCTAAAATGGATAGACAAAAGGAAATAATATGCCTAAAGAGTATAGTATATTCTCTTACTAGCTTAGATTATATAAATAAAGTTAATATACTGATAGAAAATAAAAATATTGATACTTTAGGTGGAAATATAGATATATCAAAACCAATTGGAAGAACAGAAGTAGATGCTATGAAATAGCATTTATGTTCATGTAGTTTATACTTGAAAATAGTTACAAACTTAATTATAATAAGAGATATTTAAAGATTAAAGTAATATTAAGTAAAAGGAGATAGGGATTATGAGTTTATATAAACAATGGACAGACATGGTGGTAGATTATGTTAAGACAAAGGGCGAGCAAGCCTTTTGGGATGAGTATGGTGCTGTAGAAGAGAGTGTATACACTAAACTTTTAGCAACTCACAACAATGAATTAAAAGGAACATTTAAGGAATTAGCAGAAAAATATGATGCATCTACAGTTTTCTTTATGGGATTTTTAGATGGAATTAATGAAAGTTTAGAAGAAGAATTACCTTTAGAAGGCTTTGAAGAAGATACTGAAATAGATGCTAAAATCAACTTTGAAAAGCTATATTTCAATATGTTAGATGCAAAAGCAGACTATCTATATACTTTACCACAATGGGATGGAATATTCTCAGAAGAGAAGAGAAAAGAAATCAAAAAAGCTTGGGCAAATTCTAAAACTGTTGTTAAAGAAGAAAAAATAGGAAGAAATGATCCATGCCCATGCGGAAGCGGTAAAAAATATAAAAAATGCTGTGGTGTTGGAAAGTAGTTTGAATTAATAATTTATAATTAATTGCTAGTTTATTAGAATTGGTTAAAAACATAAGTAAATATTGAGATTTTGTATAAGGGCTGAGGAGTTTGGGTTAATTCTTTAGCCCTTGTTTTTGTTGAAAATTCAGTATAATTTACTAATTTAAAGGAAAGCTAAGATTAGCTTCTTGCTTAAAATATTATTAGAATTGTTGGATAGAGTATAAATAAGAATATCCTTTAAATAAAATTTATTGAATAATATTATATAGAATTGATTCTATATAAAAAACTAATATATTATAAGGGAGACAATAATGAACATAACAATAATTAGTGTAGGAAAACTTAAAGAAAAATACTTAAAGATGGCCATAGATGAATACAGCAAGAGATTAAGCAGGTATTGTAAACTAGATCTTATAGAAGTACCTGATGAAAAAACACCAGATAATGCCTCAGAAAAGGAGGAGTTGTCTATAAAGGAAAAAGAAGGACAGGCTATTTTAAAGCATATTAAAGATAATATGTATGTAGTGGCTTTAGATCTAAAGGGAAAAATGATTTCCTCAGAGGAATTGTCGAACTTCATAGGCGACTGTACCTTAGGTGGAAGCAGCCACATAGCCTTTATAATAGGTGGTTCTCTAGGACTTTCCCAGGAAATTTTAAAAAGGGCAAATTATAAACTCTGCTTTTCAAAGATGACTTTCCCCCATCAACTCTTTAGGGTTATGCTTTTAGAGCAGATTTATAGGGCATTTAGGATTAGGAGTGGAGAACCGTACCATAAATAAGTGCGGTTTTTACTAAAATTAGATGAAGATGTGGTGGTAAGGTAATCCTCCAAGCCACCATGAAATTTCCCGTTAATTATGTTAGTAAAGAGGTTTGTACATAAATATAAATTTATAAAATAGCAATCTATATTAAATAATGGAGATTTTTCAACATTTAATACTAGCTAGTAAAAATATTAAAAATAGTTCTAGCTAGTATTTACAAATGATACTGATTGTCTTATAATAATACTAGCTAGTAAATAATACTGGTAATAAATTTAGCTATAGGGGGATTTATGAAAAAAGATATAATTAAATTAATAGAAGATTATATGTTGAAAAACGGAGAAGAACTAGATAAAAAGATACAAGAAGTAGTAGAAGAATTTTCAGTGAAAAAAAGAAAAAGAACTGAAGAAGATTTTAAAATGGCATTTATACCTTTATTGAATAATGTTGCAGAAGAAATTGGAATAGAATTAAATCCATTATATGAGAACACTGTTTTTAGAGGAAGAATAGACGCATTGTATAATTGTGTAGATTTAGAATATAAAGTTCCAGGAGCTATTGAATCAGCAAATCATTATAATGCTAGAAAATCAGCCAATGAAGCATATATAGAAGAAGTTCAAAGACAGATAAAGGGGTATTCTGATAAAGAGAAAGTAAACTTAGATTCAATATTAGGAATAATATTTGATGGTAATTACTTTATATATGTTCACTACTTAAGTACAGATTGGTATGTATCAGAACCAGAAGATAGAAATAAATTTTCAATAGAAAAATTTTTGAAAAGACTTTTTTCACTTCAACTTGACAATAAGGCTGTAACAATATCTAACTTAGTAAATGACTTTGGATTTAAAAGCAAAATAGCTGAAAATACAATTAATATTTTTTATAAGGCAATTAGAGAAAATATTAATACAAATGTTGGATTAAATTTGATATTTGAACAATGGAAATCATTATTTAGAGAAGTATCTGGATATAGTTATGATACTTTAAAAATAGATTTAAATGAAATTAAATCTATATATGGATTAGATGAAGAAGAAGTAAAATTAGATTATTTAATATTTTCTATCCATACGTATTATGCTTTATTAATAAAAATATTAGTTATAAAAATATTATATCATCATAAAAAGCAAAATGCTTTTCAACATGGATTAAAATATGAAACAAATCGTATTGCATATACAACTATGAAAAATATAGAAAGTGGCGGAAGGTTTAAAGACTTAGGAATAAGGAATTTTCTTGAAGGTGATTTCTTTGGATGGTATTTAAATGTATGGGATAATGATATATATGAAGTAATAGTTGGAATGTTAAAGATGTTTGATGAATATAATTACGATACAATAAATTTAGATGAAGGAAATTCTAGAGATTTATTAAAAAAATTATATAATTATTTATTGCCAAGAAGCTTAAGACATGCTTTGGGAGAATATTATAGCCCTGACTGGTTAGCTCAAAGAACTTATAACTTGCTCAATTTAAATGGTGATATTAATAAAAGCATTCTAGACCCCACTTGTGGGTCAGGAACTTTCATTGTTATTGCAATTAAGGAAATAATAAGAAATAATCAACACCTTGATAAAAAAGAGTTGTTAGATAAAATAATTAATAATATACATGGATTTGATTTAAATCCGTTGGCAGTTATTTCTGCTAGAGCTAATTATATAATTGCATTAGGTGATTTGCTAGATTCAACAACGGAAGAAATTGAATTACCAATATTCCATTGTGATGCTATGCTAACAATATTAGAACAACCTAAAGGTAATCATATTGTTAGAAAACTATCTACAAGGGCTGGTATTTATGAAATACCATTAGAATTAACAGAAAATAAGAAAAGCTTATATCAGATACTTGATATATTTAATAAAAATGTTGAAAATGAACTTGATTTTAATGAAGAATTATGGAGTAAGATTATTAAGTTGTGTCCTAATATAAAAAAGTATGATTTAGACAAGCAACATGAAATAAAAGAATTAACTAACATTTTTTATAAACAAATTGAAGAACTTAAAGGCAAAGGTATAATGGAGGTATGGACACAAATTATAAAGAATGCGTTTGCTCCCATTTTCCATGAAAAAGTAGATTATATAATTGGAAATCCTCCATGGGTGAACTGGCAAACTCTACCAGAGGACTATAGAGAAAGTATTCATGCACATTGGCATAATTATAAAATATTTGATTTTATAGGCTTACAGGCTAGATTAGGAAGTGCACATGATGATATCTCTGTTTTATTGACTTATGTAGTCATGGATAATTTTTTAAAAGATAACGGTCATTTAGGATTTATAATAAATCAGAATTTATTGCAAGCACATGGTGGCGGTGAGGGATTTAGAAAATTTATGATAAGAGAAGAAATCCCAGTTAAAGTTGAAAAAGTTGAGGATTTTGTTGAAGTTCAGCCATTTCAATCATTAGGGGCATCTAATAAAACTGCAATAATAATAATGAAAAAAGGTGAACAGACTAGTTATCCTGTAGACTATAAAAAATGGACTAGAAAAAATAGAGGAATAATAGATAGTGATGATTTATTAGATTCAGTATTAGCAAAATTAAAAGAAGATGATATGGTAGCTGAACCAATTAAATTATCAGAAAATGTGAGTTCTGCATGGATAGTAACGTATGAAGAAGAGCTTGAATTGTTTAAAAGCTTAGTTGGAAATAGTGAGTATAGAGGGCGTAAGGGAATAGACACAAGTGCCAATGGTATATACTGGGTAAATGTAATTGAAGAAAATAGAGGTAAATTACTGATTAAAAGTACCCCAGAAAATAGTAAGAAAGATATTCCAGATGTAACCTGTATAATAGAAAAAGATTTAGTTTATCCATTAGTAAGAGGGAGAGACATCGGAAAATGGAGATATGAGACACCGTATTCTATAATTGTCCCATATCAAGAAAATTTTAAACATCCGCTAGATATGGAGGAATTTAGGGAAAGGTATACTAATACGTATAATTATTTTTATAATAGTAATGTTAATCCTTATTCAGAACAATTTGTACAAATTCTTAAAAGTAGAGGGATATATACTAAACATTATAAAGATACAAGTAAAAAAACAATACCTGTTCATGTTTTATATAATATAGGGGAATATACTAAGGCTCCATATAAAGTGGTGTGGAAAACATTACAGTCTAAAGGCATGAATACGTGTGTTATTAGTAGTAAAGATGGCAAGCTAGTATTACCAGACCATAACAATATTATGGTTCCATTTGACAATGAGAGTGAAGCCCATTATTTATGTGCAATATTAAATTCTAAAATTATCGGAGACTTCGTTGATGCATATATTTCATGGTTTAAATCAGCTCATATTCTTGATAATATAGCAATACCAAAGTTTGATGAAACTAATGAAATTCACGTTAAACTTGCAGAAAAGTCCATGCAGGCACATAGTGAAGTAGGCTTAGAAATTAACAGTATAGAAGCCATTGAGAAAGAAATAAATGAACTTGTTAAAGAAATATTGTAACGATAAGAGGAGTATGTTTTTATACATACTCCTCTTATGTTTACATTACATAGTTTTTTAAAATTATGAAATACTAATACTATATAAAACAGAATAGTGAAAGGAAGAATTATTAATGAATATTATATATAGATACAATGATATACATACAGTTAATATTGGCTTAAAATATAAAGCAGAGATTTATAATGAATTTAAAAGTTTTTATGATAGTCTTAATAATAAAGTTTCTCTTGAGGAATTTTCAATTAAAGAATTTGGAGCTATGGTTGTAGTTGAAAATGAGCAAGAGTTATATAATTTACTTATGACAAATAGTGTTGGTGATGAAATTTCTCAATTAAAAATAAAAGAGGTAGAGGAATGGATATTAGAAGATGATAAAATATATATAATGAAATTTATTACTGCTGATGATAGGTTAGTTGAAGTTATAGTATTAAATAGTATGTTAATAAGTACTATTGCAAATATTAGGCAAATAATAGAGCATAATATTAAAATTATAAAGAGGTATGATGGAAAAAAGCAAATTATTGGATTTTAATAAAATATATCTAATTTTATAACCTATATAGTGAGACATCTAACTAATATAGTTATTTAAATGTCTTATTTTATTTTGAAAGTAAACATATATAAGAAATATAAAATTCAACTATTTTCATGATATAAACTATTGAACATTATGGTGAATTATGCATTGTATATGTAAAAAATAAGTAATTAAATTACATAGTAAATATATATTATTAATATGAAAGCTCTTACTTGTACGAAATACAGGTAAGAGTTATTTTATATTATTGGGAGGTAATAAAATGATAAAAATAGCATATCTAAAAGAAAAGAACAAAATAAAAGCATTACCACTGAAGGTACAAAAAAACATTCTAAGAATACTGAAGGTTATAGAGTCGGAATACGGAAAAAGTAGAAGATATGAAGATTATGGGGGTTATGTTTTGGTTGTAGAGAAGGAAAAGGAAAAGGACTTCGAAGTAATAAAAAATAAAACTTACATTGATTGCGATAACATTATAGCTGAATATGTAGATAAGATAGTATGTAGTGATGGTGAAGTATACACCAATTCATTAATTCTATGCAATAATGATTATGCCATTTCATTAATAATTCCACTAGAATTAACACCACAGAATCTTAAAAATTATATGATTGATTAGAAGCCTTAATTACCAATACAGCGGTAGTTAAGGTTTTTATTATTGTGCGCCCAGCATGGGCGCAATCTAACGGGTGAGAGTCCCGAGCACGGGTTGATAGTGCCAAGTGCATAGCTTAAGACAAGGGTGTCCACCGTGAGGTGGAATCTGAAGGAAGTCGGCGGCAAAA
>NZ_CABDWS010000051.1 GCF_901447495.1 Haloimpatiens lingqiaonensis | reverse complement strand
AAGATTTCGTGGGGTAGGGGTAAGTGTATCTATTTTTGCGACCTATCGGTCTGCGGGCTTACCAGCCCTTTAAGTAAATGTAAAAAGATACAATTCCAGTAAAAATAAAATTTTTACTGGAATTTAGGTGCTAAATCTCTGCAACGTTATTGATATAATTGACAAAAAATATAAAGTGTAATAGAATAATAAAGTAATGGAATAATAATTATATATGTGCTCGTAGCTCAGTAGGATAGAGCAGCGGTTTCCTAAACCGCGTGCCGGGGGTTCGATTCCTCTCGGGCACACCATAGTGAAAGCCTTGTAAATGCTAAGTTTGCAGGGTTTTATTATTTTTGTGATTTTGCCGCTAAAATGCATTTTGTCGTTAATTTGTCGTTAATTTATTTTTTGTATCTATTTTAAGATAAAAAAAGAGGTATACCTAACATGGTAATACCCAAATTATTTACACATAATATCATTCAATTTATTTATTGCTTCCTGCTGCATATCCGGAAGTACATGGCTATAAGTATTAAGCGTTAAATTAATTGTACTATGCCCTAGACGTTCTGCTACTATTTTAGGGTGTATGTTAGCTTTTAGCATTAAAGTAGCGTGTGTGTGTCTCAAATCGTGAAATCTTATATATGGAATGTTTAACTCTTTACAAACACCATATTCTTTTAAAACTCTTCTAAAGTTCCTTGATATATATTGTGGAGCATAAGGTAAACCAGTTTCTTTTATACATATAACAAAATTACTATCAGTATAATATTCACCATATTTCAGTTTATTTTCTTTTTGTTCAAGCCGAAGTCTTTTTAACTCCTTTATAGTAAAATCCAATAAAACTATTTTACGGTTAGATGATTTAGACTTTAAAGGTAATACTTCCAGGTGTCCATTAACTTCCTGTAGTTGAGTTTTAACGTATATAATACCTTTGTCAAGGTCTACATTATCCCATGTAAGGCCAGCAATTTCTCCTAATCTCATTCCAGTGGTTGCCGCTAACATTACAGGGTAATATACTGACATTCCTTTTATACGTTCTAAAAGATTATTTAACTGCTCCTGGTCATATACTTGTAATTGTTTTTCTTCTTTCTTTGGAGCTTCCACTGCTTCCACTGGATTAACTGAAATTAATCTCCATTTTACCGCTTGATTTAGTGCTTTATGAAGCAGTGAATGGTAATGCCTTATTGAAGTAGCAGAATTATTAAGTTTTTCTTTACAATAGGTATAAAATTCTTGTATAGTTAAAGGATTTAATTTAGATAGTTCAACATGCCCCATATAAGGCTTAATTTGAACTCTAATTATTTGTTCATACCTTTTATATGTGCTATACCTAACAGTGGTTTGTGCATACTCTTTGAGCCATTTATCCATATATTCGGATACGGTTAGTTTATCTGGTTTTACATAAGTGCCTTTTTCTAATTGGTTTAATATAATAGCGACTGTCTTTTCAGCTTCTTTTTTAGTTTTAAAGCCGCCCTTATAGATCCGTTCTCTTTTTCCGTTGGTATCTCTATCGCCAGTATACATTGTAAATTCCCATTTATTATTACGTTTTCTAAATGTGGCCACGGTATCACCTTCTTTTTTAAAACTCATTTAAAGTCATTTTAAGAGCGTTTTATATATTTAGGTAGTATTATACTAGAATGTGTTGAAACGCTCTAAAACAAGCTAATTTCAAAGGGAATTAACGAGTAAGTTTATTTTAAATTAATTACCGGTGCTAAATTTGCTAATACTTGGCTTAAGATACCTTTCAACTTCTCATTTTCTTGCGTAAGACGTTGTATTTCATTTTCCATACGTCTACGTTCTAATGGACTAAATTTTTCTATCCTAGTACCTTCCAACTCTGCAATATGTTCTGGTGTAAATCTTATTGCTGGTATTCCTTCTACTGGAGTTATTAATCCATCTTTTCTCCAGTTTTCCACTGCTCGTACACTCACTTGCCAACGCTCCGCTAAATCCTTTTGTGTTAGAAGTTTATAATCCAAGAATATCACCTCTATATGAGTTTTTATTTCTTGCTTAATTTATAAAGTTCATAATCCAGTATAAGTCTAATATTTTCTTTTAACTGGTTATATTGGCTATTTGTTAATTTAGTGATTAATTTATCATCATAGTATACTTCATATATTGGAATTGTATCATTTTCAATAAGTTCAGTTATCTCCATTGCCTGACGTTCAGATTCTTCTTGACTAATACCCGATATACCGGCAGAAGGAGCAATAGGTTTTAATTGATATCCTAGAATATTTAATAATTTTTCAGTTTCCCCAATGTTAATCACTTCTTTTTTTAATTCTTCAAAATCCATTAATTCATAAGATTTAACTCCAAGGGCTTTAGCTATAGCTTGAAGTATATCAACATCTATTTTTTTATTACCGTTTTCTATTTTACTTATTGTAGATTGACTAATTTTAAAACCGTTATTAGTCATTATTTCAGATAATTTATAAGTTGATAATCCTCTATTTTCTCGTATTTGCTTAATCTTAGATCTAACACTCATTAATATTCACCTCCATAGAATGGATTATAATTCTAAAATGGAATTAATTCAAGCTTTTTAAAGATATTAAGAGAAAAACAACTATAGTTTAAGTTATTAATTCTATTATAGAATTGATAAAATAAAAAATAATTCTATAATAGAATTATAGGGAGGTGAAACAATGGTTATTAAAATTAAGGAATTGCGAAAAAAGAAAAATATTTCTCAATATAAATTGGCTGAATTAATGGGATTAAATCAATCTCAAATATCTAAAATTGAAAATGATAAAAGAAATTTAAAAGCTAATGAACTTAAAAAAATATCAGAAATTTTAGAGGTTCCAGTAACAGAATTATTTTTTTCAGAAGAAAAATAAAAAATTTTTAAATTACAGTTATATTTTTTTTAAAGAATGTGTAGTTAGGTATATCTTACGTTTTAAGATCTAAAAAATATCTAATCTTAACGTTAAACATTTCTTTTGTGCCGCAATGGTAAATAAAAAATTATGAAAGGAGATCGTTAGTAATGAAAACTAAGCGGTTATTAAAATTTGCTGATATAAAGGCAGAAGTATTAGAAAGTTATAATGTGGCCCAAGTAGCAACTGTAACGCTAGATAATGTTGAATTTGTAGAAGGGTTAATTTCCAAAATAGATTTTGGAAAACATACTTTTAAAGATGGCGCTGATATTTTATTTATAAAGCTTTACATGGGTAATATCAATGTAGCTACAGTAGCCACAACTGATAATTATGTAATAGAACGGGACGATGGTAAATATCCTTCGTTTTGGATAAGAAAAGCGGAAGAATTTGATTATTAAAAATGCAAGTTGATAATTTAAAACTTGCAAAATAATTAAGGAGGTTTTAATAATGCAAGTTAAAACAAAATTAGATAATGTGTATACACCCAAGGAAGTTGCTCCAATGCTTAGAATTCATGTAAATTCAGTTTATGAATTAGTTGCAACAGGAGAATTAAGATCCATAAGAGTAGGCAGAAAAATATTGATAAGCGAAACTGCTATAGGTGAATTTATAAATGGTGCTAATTAAATAAAGGGGGTTATACTCATGAGCATAAAATTATTTAAAGTTTATATAAACTTATGCAATGAATTAAAGGTATGTCCAACATGGGAAGGACTTAATAAATTTAAGGGGGCATTTAAATAGCGGTGTTAGATAAATTTATTGATATATTAAATGAACTTACAAATGAAGATTAAGAAAAGGAGGGTACTATGGAATTAAATGAACTAAAGCAATTAATAGAAAATGAAACTGGGCAAAAGTTTAATAAAAATAATTTAATATGTTGCCCATTTCATGCAGAAAAAACACCATCTTTCAGTATATATGAAGATGGTAAACCTAAATTCAAATGTTTTGGTTGTGGTGAAAATGGTGACATAATAGACTTCATAAGAAAATATAAAGATTTAGATTATATTGAAGCACTTAAATACTTAAGTGATAAAGGGTATTCTATTAAATCAATAGACATGCCACATATCGATATTATATCATACGTCAAATGGCAATTAAACCATTTAAGTGATATGAAAGGTTTTAAGATAAGTGAAATATATAATTTTAAAGACCACTTAGGAAACGTAAAATATTATAAAGTTAAGTTTAAAACTGATGATGGAAAACAATGTAGGTATTACTCTATTGTAAATGATAAAGTACAATGTAAAAGAAATGGAGAAGAATTACCTTACAATTTATATAGATTAGTTAAAAGTAAATCCAATACCGTTTATATAGTGGAAGGTGAAAAAGATGCCGATACACTTTCTAAAATGGGATATTTAGCAGTAAGCTTAAAAGGTTTCCAATATTATAAATTTAATTGTAGATTTTTTAAGAATAAAAATATAATAGTTATACCCGATAATGACCAGCCAGGGCAAAATTATAAAAATGATGTAATAAAGGGCTTAAAACCTTTTATAAAATCTTATAAGGTATTTCCAATAGAACAATATGCTAAGGAGCCAGGGCAAGATATAACAGATTTATTTAAGTTAAAGTATTTAGATAAAGAGCAATTCAACAGTGTATTAAAGGATATAAAACCAAAATACACATATTTAACTGATAATGGAAAGATAAATTCAATAAAATTAGCTAAATTAATACTTAATTGTGAAGATATAATTTACACCAACAAAGAAGGATTTTTCCATTATGAAGATGGTTATTACAAATTAAAAGATGATGATAAGAACACTTTAATGAAGCAGCTTATATCTAGTTATCTAGGTGATAGTGTCTTAAATAATAATAGGATTAAAAATGAAGTATTAAGCCAGTTAATGGAGTTAACTGTAATTGAAGAAATAGAGCCTAATAATCAATACCTCAATTTTAAAAACTGTTTATTAAAAGTCACTAAAGAAGGTATTGAGGTATTGGACCATACTCCGGATATTATAACTATTCATAGATTTGATTATGATTTTGAAAGAGTTGATTATAAAGATTCCAATTATTATAAGGGTTTAAAATATGCTTTATATGATAATACCGATATAGTTGAATTTTTACAACAGTTTGCCGGAGCGTGTTTAATGCCCAACGCCAGATTAATGAAAGCAGCACTAATAATTAGTGGAGCTAAAGGTACTGGAAAGAGTACATTCATTGAACCACTACAGGAAATGTTAACAGGTTTATTTGAAGCTTATGACTTGAAAACGTTGGAAGATGATAAATATATACTTTCATATTTAGTAAACAAAAAGTGTATTTTATCCACGGATGATGGAGGAAAACCACTTGAAACGTGCCACAGGCTTAAAAAATTAATATATGGTGAAAGTGTTCCAACAGATAGAAAGTTTAAATCCAATGTAAGTTTAAATTTAAACTTAGCAATAATTATTGGTTTAAATGATATACCTAAATTCAATGACCCATCTAACGCAATATTTGACCGACTTCACTTTATAGAATTTAAAAGAAAGATTAGAGGAACTGAAAAAGAAGATCCGCACTTCATAGAAAAAATAAAAAGATATGAAATGCTGCAAGTTATAAATTTTGCTTTAGATGGATTGGTTAAGTTATTAAAAAATAATTATAAACTAATTATACCAAAAGAAATGCAAGCCTTTAAAGAAAATATTATAGTTGGCAATAGTCCACTTGAAAGCTGGCTTTATAGTTGCACTGAAATGTGTTCTAATGATGATTTTACAACTTTAAAAGACCTTTACGATTCATACTTAGGTTATTGTTTAAGTGAATTATCATTAGATTATAGAGAAGTCAAAAAAGAATGTGGAAAGCAGCAGTTTAATAATATACTACAAGGTAAAGGGTTTGAATTTAAAAATGAAATACGAAGAGCCGGGATAAAATATAAGAGTGCTTTATTTGGCATTAAACTAAATACAGATGGAAGAGCATGTTTAATTAAAGCTGAAAAATAAGGGGAAATAAATCCCATATACTTTTTAAAAGTCCCCATTTTGTACCCTTTTAAAACTGAAAATGGGGACTAACTCAAAATAACTCATATCAATGGTTACAACTGTTTTATAATCTTATCAGTCCCTATTTAAATATAAAAAGGGGACTGCTTTAAATCATTGATATTACTAGCTTATAAATAATATAGTCCCCTTTTTATATATTATTTATAATATTAAAAGCTTATAAATAAAAATAATAAGTATATATAAAATATATATAAGATATAGAGAAAATTGTTAAAATGGGGACTAAATTGCCGTAAACGTTGATTTTAATAGGGTTAAGTAGTCCCCTTTTAAAAATACTAAAAGGGGACTGTAATAAATAACTAAATAAAAAAGGAGAGATTAACATTATGATTATATATGTATGCTTAACTGCAAATGAAAAGGACGAACCAATATTAAGAGTCGTGGAGGATTCTAAAGTTAATAACTTAACACGTCATGATATATTATTAACTAGTGGCTTTGGATTACATCTTGCTAATTATACATTAAGATTATTGGATACTGGAATAGATATTAAATTTGAGAACTTTAAACAGTATGATAGATTAATAAAAGATGTGAATGAAATAGTAACTGAAAGAGCTAAGAAAATGTATAATTTATGTGAAAGTGTCAAGTTAGCTGCAAATAGCTAAATATAGATGTATCAAGGGGTTAGTGCATAGGCTGCACTGGACAAGCGTATACACTAACCCAAACACCACAAACAACGGCATATAATAGCGTTATAACCACCTAAAACGCTATTATATGAACTATTTAAGGGGGATAAATAATGGGTAAAACTGATTTTATAAAGATGATAAAAAGATGTAATGGAGAGTTATATTTAAACACTGCAACGTATGATGTAAGCACTAAGTTATGGAAGGATTCCAACAGTGTTAATGATGTTGGTAATGGTATTGGGATAGCCAATGTTATAGGAGTTATAAACAATACTTATTATGTTATTTGTCCATATTGTGGAGAGATTGAAGCACATGGATCCATAGATAATACTCCAAGGCTTTCAGATTGTAAAACAGTTGAAGCTAGACCATATTATATTAAATTGAATAGATAATTTGTTTAGAGTATACTCTATTTAAACATACAAATATATTATAATAATGTTTAAATAGAGTTGTTTTTATGATTAATAAATAAATGTTTGTAATAGTCTTTGACTTCAAACAAATAATAATATATAATTAGAGTACGGAGTTAAGGAAAGGGGTTGTTAATATGAATATAGGTTATGTTAGAGTTTCAACCGTGGAGCAAAATGAACAACGACAGATTGAAGGTTTAAAAAAATACAATATAGATAAATGGTTTACTGAAAAAGTTAGTGCGAAAGATACTAATAGACCACAGTTACAAGCTATGATTGAGTTTGCACGTGAAAGTGACACAATATACATTCATAGTTTGGATAGATTGGCGAGAAGTACAAAAGATTTACTTGAGATAGTGGAGCAACTACAGGATAAGGGAATACATTTAGTTTCTAATAAAGAGAATATCGACACATCAACGGCTACTGGAAAGCTAATGCTTACTATGATAGGTGCTATTGCAGAATTTGAACGTGCTAATTTACTTGAAAGACAACGAGAAGGAATAGCAATAGCAAAAGCTAAAGGTAAATTTAAAGGTAGAAAAGAGATAGATTTCCCTTCAAACTGGAAAGAAGTTTATCCTAAATATAAAAATAGAGAATTAACTGGTACTAAGGCTATGGAGCAATTAGGACTTAAAAGAAATACATTTTATAAATTAGTTAAAAAGTATGAAGAAGATAGATAAGTTGTCTATCTTTTTTTACTACCCGGGTGGGGTTCTAAATTTGTAAATGAGAAAACGCGGTTACTAAGCTACAGATTTTTTCTAATAATTTTTAAAAGTCAAGAGGGCTTGGTGTAATGGTAACATGACAGATTCCAAACCTGTAAATGTGGGTTCGATTCCTACAGCCTTTGCCAAATAGAGCTATAAAGAAGGTGATAGTGTGAGTAAAAAATATAAATTTAATACTAGATGGAATGAAAATATTTTAAAGTGCGCTTGCCTATTTGGTAATCCAGCATGTGATAGATATAAAAAGTGTGAAGTATTAGAGCTCACACTTGAACCTTATACTGATATTGAAAAGTGTATGAAACATAGAAGTTATAAAAGAGTTAGAGGTAAAATTCAACAATTATAGAGGAAAATCTCCTAAAATGTAGAAATATTATATTTTAGGGGAGGTGTTGAGAAATTGAATATAATTATGAATGAACCTAATGAAATTAATGCAACAATTATAGCTGCAGTTATTACTGGAATGATAACTTTAATTGGAGTAATGATAAATATCATTCTCATTAAATCTCAATCAAAGAAACAGAGAACTGCTGAAATTATAACAAGAAATAGAGTTGAATGGATGCAAAAATTGAAAGAATATATATCAGAATATAACTCATTAGTTTGTTATTATTATGATAAAGAAATTCCGAATAATTTAAGTGATTATCTTTCCAAGATAAATAACGCAACATCTAAAATTGAATTACATTTAAATTTAAATGGATCACAAGATAAAAAAATATTACAAATAATTAAAGATTTAAATTCATCTTTAGAACGTTTTTTACAATTAACCAAATATAAAAAAACTTGTAATTCAAATGGAAAAATGCAAATGCCAAAAGAATTAATAGAATTTTTTTTGGATAATTATTCTGAAATAGGGTTTAAAGCAGCGGAGCAAGTTTATAAAAAGGATAAAGTAAATTTAACAGGCGAAAATGAAATTAAAAAATATCTAATAAATGTTATGAAAAATAAAGACGAAACTGTGGAAAAGTTTATTCCAGAGGTAATAAACTTTATTGATGAAGATTTGAAAAAATGTACAAATAAAATACAATACAGTCCTAAACTAATAATACTGTTAACACAAATTTATTTAAAAACAGAATGGGAAAGAGTAAAAATTGAAGCTGAAGAAGGTAATAAAGCAACTTTTAAATTTGATAAAGTTTATAATGAAATAACGGAACGAGTACAAAATGAAATTGATGAATTAGAGAGGTTAATAAATAAAAAAGTAAGGTGAGTTAAGTGCATGACGGAAGAACAACAAAATAGATATTTACTATTTACTATTTAAATATTTGGTAGCCGAGTTTACTACTGCTGGTGCTGATAATCCAGAGGAAAAAGCCGAGAAACTTATATATAAATTTTTAATCTTACAAAACTCAAAGAATGGTACTGAAAAAATCAGTACCATTCTTTTTTGATTTTACTGTTTTTCTAAATATCCATTTTTACAATAAATATTATGCCATATTTAATATGAAAAAAACCTCCCTTAAAGGTCAATTATAATAGTGAAAGAATTTATAAGAAAACACGAACAATAATTTAGAAAAAGTTTATTATTATTCGTATTTGTGATATAATAATAAGTGAGGTGATGATGTGAAAAGTACTGATAAACTTAAATTAGCCATTAAACAACAAGAAGAAACTAAAAAGTATTTATCCGATAAATTGGACAAGCTAAAAGTAGACAAAATAAAACTTCAAGAGAGTTATAGTGCTGCGTTACTGGAAGATGTTAAGAAAAGCGAACAAATATTACTTGAAATAAAAGGTTTGAGCGTTGAAATAGATACTGTGGAAGAGCAACTTTCAGCATTACAAAAAGATAATCCAGCATTACAAAATATAGGAAAAGAAATTTATTTGGAAGGATATTCATTAACACAAGATCTAAAAGAAAACCTAACACTTATACATGAGAGTATACAAACTTTAAAAGAAGTTTATGAAAATGAATTAAAAGAATTAACTAAAAAAGAAACTGACATATTATATGAGATTGACAACATATCTCAAGAAGTATTTAACCATAAAAAGTATATGAGTTTTATACCTAATGCAATCAGAACGCCAATACAATTAAATTTAAAAAATATAAATCTTTTGGAGGTAGAAAACCATGAGTAAACTAGAAGATATTGCAATAGAAAAATTACAGGCTGAAATAAAAAGTAATAAAGAAGAAATAGCAGCTTTAAAAGCTAAGCTAGAACCAAAAGCACAGGAACCAGGTAGCAGTGCCATAGATCTGGTTAAGGTTGTTGAAGAAAATCAAGTAAAAAGAAAATAATTAAATTTTAGGGGAGAGAATTATCTCTCTTTTTTTAAAAATAAGGAGTATTGCCTATGACTAATGAAGAATTAGTATGCATATATCAAGAATGGAATTCAAAAGAAGCGTTAAATCAATTGATAAAACAGAATATGGGAATTATATATAAATTAGCTAATAGGTTTTATATAGAAGGTACCAACTCAATAGATAAAGATGATCTAATCCAGGAGGGTGTTATTGGATTAATGAAAGCGGCAAAAGAATATAAAACAGATGTAGAAAATTCAGCTAAATTTATAACCTATGCCGTTTATTGGATATATGCAAAAATGAACCGATATATGCGGCAGAAGAATACTAATGAAGAAACTAGTCTTAATATACCCGTAGGTGAAAATAGTGAGAATGAACTTTTAGACACTATAGAAGGCGTTGATTATGGTTTTGAAAATATAGAGGATAAAATATATCGTAAAGAATTAAGGGAAGAATTAAATGAAGTTATGCATGAATATAACACACTTAGGGAAATGGAAGTTTTAAAACTCCATTATGGCTGGGATAATAACAAGAATATGACTTTCAATGAAATAGGTGAAGTATTTGATATAACAGGGCAAAGAGTGAGAACTATTGAAGCTGGTGCTTTACGAAAACTAAGAAATTCACCTTGGGGTAAAGAAAAAGCAAAAAAAATATATGTAGATAAAAAAGAAGATATTTATAGTATTAATGATTTTATTAATGTTGAGCAATTTAAAAATAAATACTTAGATGAAGTTATAGGGGGATAATAATGGATAAATATATAAAAAAGACAGAAGAACTTTTAAAAAATTACAGGAAATATATGGCTATAATTAAAAATGATGATTTAGATCCTAAGGAAAGAAAACATATAGCAATACAATTAAAGAAGGTAAATAATGCTTTAGAAGTATTATCAGATAGAGATAAACTTATAATAGAAGAATATTATTTTAAGAAAAATCAATTGAAATGTATAAGTTCAATAGTTAACTTAGAAGAGAGTTATTTGTCCAGTTATAAGAAAGAAATATTAAAAGAAATAACACCAATAATATTTGTGGCGGAGTTAGCTTATGAAAAGAAATCAGAAATTAATTAAAATAGAAGAAATTTTAAGGGAGTATCCAATAAATAAGGCTATATGTAATAATCCCATTGCAAGTACAGAACAAAAAGAAAACGCTATGCGAATAATTGGGCAAATAGAGTTAGCTTTAGGTGTACTATATCCAAAAGAGTTAGAACTTATTAATTTAAGATACTTTAATAATGTAAAAGTCAAAGACTTAGCGGTTAAATTAGATATTACCGAACAGTGTGTAAGTAATAAAACTAAAAATATTTTAAATAAAATTAGTAAGGTAATTTTATTATGAAAAAGGGGTTTTCAACTTCTTTTTCTTTTTTTATTTATGTTAAATGTGCATTTGGTGGTGTGCTGATAAACTTTTTTCTAAAAAAATATATAAAAGCAAATGGCCCTTAAAAATAACTGTGGTGCTAAGCTTTTTTTAATAAGCGTATATTTTAAGTGCATTAAAATTAAGATGATACAATACTTCATATTAAAAATGGCGTATACGCCTATTCTAGTTAACTTTTAAGAGTTAAAATGGCGTAGGGTGAATTTTGAAAAATAGGCGTAGGTAAAGTGCCAATATGAGTAAATTTTTTTAATATATGTGATTTATCTCGCATGGTAATGACTAGCATTTTTGATTTGTATATAGTATTCTATTTTTAGACAACTATTATATTAAATCATCTTTAAAGTTAATTAGTCAAAATGTAAAAATATATGATATTTAAAGTAACTATAAGATAAATTCATTTAAAATAAATAAACATCTAGTATTTATAGAAATAAATAAAGAATGAAAGGCATTTATAGAGTATAATTCAATATGTAGTATGGAGGTGTTAATTTGATTAATATATATTGTGATGAAAGTTGTCATTTGGAACACGATAATCAAAAATCTATGGTCATAGGAGGGGTTTGGTGCCCACTTGATAAAATAAAAAAAATTACAAATGATATATATATAATAAAAGAAAAATTTAATATAAAAAAATATGCTGAAATTAAGTGGACTAAAGTATCTAATTGCAATATTAATTACCATAAGGAATTAATAAAATATTTTTTTGAGTGTGAGGATCTTCATTTTAGAGCTGTTGTAGTAAAAGATAAAAGTAAATTGAATCATGAAAAATATAGTCAAACCCATGACGATTGGTATTATAAAATATATTTTGATATGCTAAAAACTATAATAGATCCATGTGAAAATTATAATATATATCTTGACATAAAAGACACAAATAGTTCAGAAAAAGTTGTTAAATTAAATGAGATACTTTGTAATAACATATATGATTTTAATTTTGAAATAATAAGAAGAATCCAAAATGTAAGGTCAGAAGAATGTAGTATACTACAGTTAGCAGATTTAATTATAGGAGCTATATGTTATTTAAATAGGGGATTAGATACTAGCCATGCTAAAATAGAATTAATTCAAATGATAAAAGATTTATCTGGATATTCATTAAATAGAACTACATTATATAGGGAAAATAAATTTAATTTGTTAATATGGGATGGGAAATAAAGGGGAGCAAAAATGGATAATTGTGAAAAATTACCTAATATAATCAAATTGGATGATTATGATGGCCAATGGGATTTATATGAGGAAGAATTATATAAAATTTTTAGAAGAGATTTCATAGAGTCAGAAAAAAGCTTTATGGGAAAGAACATAGGTATATTTACTAATAAAATGTATAACAATAAGGAAAAAACATTTTGGCATGTTATATCAGAGGGACCCGATGAGTTCAATAGAATTCCAGATATTCGAAGATGTGAACGTATAGGATGGATAGATAAAATAATTTCAATGTTTACATGTCATAGTTGTGAAGAAATATATATGGAAACATAAGCATAAAAATAAAAAATATAGATATAAATTATGGTGTAGGAAAACAGATTTTATAATAATTTTAGAAGAAAGACAAAATAAGTTTATGCTTATAACTGCATACATAGTTAAATATGATCATGCTAAGTCGAAGTTAGAAAAAGAATATAATAAGAGCATTAAAATTAAAACGAACTCGCCTTAAATGACGAGTTCTCTACTCCTTCTACAACATGGTAGATGAGCTACTTATAATATAACACTCAATTATACATATTGTCAATAAGGTACAATTGAAATAATTATATTATAGATTATTTAGATAATTACCTAATTACTATGAATATATGCATACATATATAGTATTGACACAAAAACATATAAATATACTAGTGAAGATAATTTGTTATTATATATATATTCATATAATAATCTTTTAAGTACATAATTATATAACTTTAATAATATAATTTGGTGGGGAATTTGGTGGGGAAACACATTGAAAAACTAATATAAATACCCTTGTCGTTAATTTGTCGTTAAAAAGTAAAAAATAACGACAAAAGCAAGTGATTTAAAAATGAACATAAGTGGTTAATGCGTTGATATAACTGGATTTATGTTATATCGATTAAAAGTGATAAAATCAAAATAAGAATTCCTAAACCGCGTGCCGGGGGTTCGATTCCTCTCGGGCACACCAATAAAAAGCCTTGTAAACATTAAGTTTGCAAGGCTTTTTCAGATCCATACAGATATAGAATTCTAAAATGCTTTTCAGATATAGATGAGCCGGCTACAGTAAAGCAGGTAGCAGATAGTTTTGATATAAAGTGTGCTAAAGATGTGGAGGAACCTATAAAGAAGCTTATGTTATCTGAGAGCCAGAAAGTAATAGCACAAATTTTTGATAATGCAAAGGAAGAATTTTTACAGCAAATAGATAAGTATAAATAAAATCATTAAAAGGCTATGAGATTGAATAAATATATTTAATTTCATAGCCTTTTCTTTTGCGAATAATTGGTAAATACCTTATTTGAAAGAAGTTATAGGTGATGATTCTTATTGAATATGGAATCAATGATAAAAATCTAGATCAAGCAAATACATTTTGTATATGGCTTTTTATTTGTCGGTTTTTGATATAATATTACATATTTAATAATAAATTGAAGAAATAGAATAATTTACAAAAGGGCAAAAAAGTGCTATAATTATGTTAAAAGATATGATAAAAGAATAAAAAATATAACAAGAATTTAAATTTATTTTAGGGGGAGCGCCAATGTTACAAGATGGCAAAAAGAATTTAATAAAACAAATAGAGGAGGTGAGAGGAGTATTAAACAATTTAGTGTGTAAAAAGGAGAAAATGGGGCTTGATGAGCAAATACTTAGAGTAAGCAGACAGTTGGACGAGCTGATTGCCATTTATATGGGCTAGAAATTTCATTATTAATTGGAAAAGGTAACAATATTAAAGTAAAATGGGTGAAATACATCATTGCTTAATTTATAGGATATTTAGTAAATATAGAAAATAGAGTATAGATAAATAATATAAAAACTCTACAAAAATGATGACTGAAAACTATAAAAAGTGTAATATTAAGTGGGAATACAGATAAAAATAATAATTAATATTCACTTGAGGAGAAAAATTCTATGCAAAATTATTTTATGTATGAAGCATTGATGGAAGCTAAAAAGGCCTTAGAACTAGATGAAGTTCCTGTTGGGGCTGTAATAGTTAAAGAGAGAGAGATAATAGCTAGAGCACATAATTTGCGAGAAACGTTAAATGATCCTACTGCCCATGCGGAAATTTTAGCTATAAAAAAGGCTAGTGAAGTTTTAAATTCTTGGAGGTTGAGTGGATGTGAAATGTATGTAACTCTAGAGCCATGCCCCATGTGTGCAGGAGCCATAACTGCTAGCAGAATAAAGAGAATACACATAGGAACTTTTGATCCAACTTTGGGAGCCTGTGGTTCTGTGATAGATATAGTTCAAAATCCATATTTAAATACCATGACGGATGTAAATTGGATATACAGTGAGGAATGTAGTGATTTGCTTAAGGATTTTTTTAAGAAAAAGAGAAAGACTAGATAATTTTAAAATTAAAGTTAGTATTTATCCAGAGACTTACCTGCCGTAACACTCCCACTTCTAACAAAGTGGGAGATAACGGCAGCTACGTCCCTGGATAACGAGCTCTAACCTTCAGTTGGAGTAAAAACTCCATCTGAAGGTTAGAGCTCTGTTTATATTTTGTGAAAATGGGAATAATACCTGTGATTAATAAAATTCATATTATTGGTAACCAGTGTTACCGATTAAAATCTCAATAATAGAGTAAAATAAAGTTGAGTTAAATACTCTGAATTTTATTTATGGGAGGTATATATTATGAATAAGCATTTTATAAAAAATATAGATTTTGCAAAACCATTGGAAATGGAGGGACTTGTAGATTACCAAGATGGAAGAGTTGTAAGTAGAACTTTGGCACAGGGAAGGCCACTAAGTGTTACATTGTTTGCTTTTGATAAAGGGGAAGAAATTAGTTCACATTCCGCTGGTGGCGATGCTATGGTTTATATATTAGACGGTGAAGCTGAAATAACTATAGGAGAAGAAAAGTTTAATGTTAAAAAGGGAGAAACCATAGTTATGCCTGCTCACGTACCACATGCATTGTTAGCCACTGAAAGATTTAAGATGCTTTTAACTGTAGTATTCAGCTTAGAGTAAACAATACTTAAAGTTAATATAACACCTTACTAGTGGATGTATAAAATCTGAAAGTAGGGTGTTTTTATATTACTAAAAAATTGAAAAATCCTTCTAAACTCTATATAAGGGCGGTGCTTGTGATACAAGGTTCATTTTTTAAATGCCTAGATAAAGGAATATATTTGTGATAAAATTAAACTGAATATTAAAACAATAATTTTGGAGAGATGGCCGAGTGGTCGAAGGCACTTGACTCGAAATCAAGCGTACCATTTATGGTACCGTGGGTTCAAATCCCACTCTTTCCGCCAAAATATGAAAAAGGTAGAATGTATGTGTTACATATGAATAAAAATATCATATATGTGAAAAATAAAATTGAGCTTACTTAACTAGCTAGACAATATTTTTAGAATTTAAAAATTAATGTTAATAGCAGAAGCCCCCCATTGTTCAGAGGTGGGAGAGTTCACTGTTTAACAAATATTTTAGGAGAGTGACAATATGAAGGACACACATACACCTACCATGGAAAGAGCAAGACAAATGCTTGTAGACGGAGAAGACGTAGCTGAAATAATGAAAGAAACAAGACTTAGACTAAAAGATATAAGAAAATTGGAGAGAGAAATATCTAAGAATTTTTAAAATAAAACCGCCAGAAAATTTGATTTTCATGGCGGTTTTATTATAGAAAACAATGGAAAACATGAGTATATTATAGTGTTAATAAGTAAATAAATGATATATAATAGTATAAAAGCGTAAGGTTTGATTTTTTTAAAATACTGTTGGAGGGAGGCGGCGAAATTTAAGAATTTCGCAGGGAATTATGAGATATGAAATAAAAGGTAGTAATTTGCCAGTAGTTATATGTGAACTTAATCCAGGTGAAAAAGTAGTATCTGAGTCTGGAGCTATGGGGTGGATGACTGACAATATAGATATGGATACAAATATGAAGGGTGGACTTTTTGGAGGAATAGGGAGAGCTTTTTCTGGAGAGTCTATATTTTTAAATACATTTACTTGTACCAGCGGTCTTGGTAAAATAGCTTTTCCATCTTCATTTCCTGGCAAAATAGTAGCAAAGCATTTGCAACCAGGAGAAAGCCTTATATGTCAAAAGTCTGCATTTTTAGCAGGGGAGAGCACTGTAACATTGGCTACTCATTTTAGAAAGAAATTGTCTTCAGGCTTGTTTGGAGGAGAAGGTTTCATACTTCAAAAGGTAACAGGCCCTGGAATAGTATTTTTAGAGTTTGATGGACATGTAGAAGAGTATTCTTTAGCACAAGGTGAGACCTTAAAAGTAGATACAGGTCATATAGCTATGTTTGAGCCTTCTGTGGATTTTGATGTAACCATGGTAAAAGGATTTAAGAACATGTTTTTTGGTGGCGAAGGACTATTCTTGTCAACTTTAACAGGACCAGGAAAGGTATATCTTCAAACTATGCCTATAAATAATTTAGCAGGACAATTATCTTCATATTTTGCTACAGGACATAGAGAATAGAAAATAATGATTAATTATCAATAAAGGTTGGGCATATATATCTAGTGAAAATACTAGAAATGCATTGTAATAATGATCAATTATCAGGGCTATGGCACTAAGAATAAATACAATGATATATTGTCCTAAATTTAAATATTAAGGATAATATATCCTATGTAAATTTTTTAATGCAACAGCAACCTTAATTGATCATTCGTACATTGGTCATTATTTAAAATTTCCTATATTACTCCCCGATAACCACAGCTTACTAGAAAACTGGTGACTAAATTATCCTTCCGTCAGTTCCTATAATAACTTCTCTATATGGAACAATAACCTTAGATTCTAGCATTGCAGACTTAACTGAACTTACAATGCCGCTACAGCAAGGCACTTCCATTCTAACTACAGTAATGCTTTTTATATTGTTGTTTAATAATATTTCTGTTAGTTTTTCTTTATAGTATTGGTTGTCATCTAATTTTGGACAGCCTATTACAGTTATATGATCTTTTATGAAATCTCTATGGAAGTTTCCATAAGCATAAGCAGTGCAGTCAGCAGCTATTAAAAGATTTGCACCTTCTAAATAAGGAGCCTTAGTATTTATTAATCTTAATTGAACTGGCCACTGAATTAGCTCAGATGGGCATGCTTCTTCAACAGAGGCATTTTTAGGTACTGAATTTAATTTCACAGAGCTAACAGCTGATCTTTTTATGCTTTTGGCTGCGGTACCTGGGCATCCACAAGGTAAAGGTTCTTTATGAGCTTCCTGTTGCCTAGCTTTTACAGCTTCTTCATCGTAAGCTTCGGATTCTCTCTCTATTATTTCTATAGCTCCAGTTGGGCAATGTGGAAGGCAATCTCCAAGGCCATCACAATATATATCACTTACAAGCTTTGCTTTACCGTTTACTAATTCTATAGCTTTTTCGTGGCATGCAGTTACACATAATCCGCAACCATTACATTTTTTTTCATCTATATTAATAATTTTTCTTTTCAATTTTGATTCCTCCTTTTAATAAGTGTCTTGTTTATGTAATGATAGTATATTAAAATTTAATAATAAAAGATGTAACATATGTTACATATTGAACTTTCATAGTTATAGACTAAAAAGGTTTACTCATCTAATGTGGAGCTTGAATTTTATGAGGAAAAGTTAAGTTACTAAATAAAAGAGGTGAAAAACGTGGATAAACATTTGGGTACACTAAGGTCATGTTATTTATTTAAAGAAATTAATGAAGATGAAATAGGTAAGTTACTTCATAATGTAGAATGTATGGTGAATAGCTATTCTAAAGGTGAAATAATAGCTACAGAAGGAGAACTTTGCTCTAAAATAGGCATAGTTATAGAGGGTGCTGTAGAAGCTCAAAAGATATATGCCTCTGGTAAAATTGTAACAATAGATAAGCTTAATATAGGAAACACTTTTGGAGAAGCTATTATTTTTTCAAATACCAATAAATATCCTGCTACAATAATGTCATCAAATAGTTCAAAGGTGTTATTTATACATAAAAAGGACATAATAAATTTATGTTCTATGGAGAAAAAAATATTAAATAACTTTATGAACATTTTATCAAATAAAATATTGATGTTAAATAGAAAAATTAAAAATATGTCTTATAAAACCTTAAGGCAAAAGATAGCTGGTTTTATATTTGATGAATATAAAAAGCAAGGAAGTAATACTATAAACTTACCTTATTCTAGAAAGGAAACTGCAGAACATTTGGGAATTCCAAGACCATCTCTTTCTAGAGAACTTATAAGAATGAAAGAAGAAGGTATAATAGATTTTTATAAAAACTCCATAAAAATACTGAATGTAGTTTTATTGGAGGATATATTTTTAGAATAACTTTTATGTAAAAATATACTTTAATATATTCACTTGAAATAGCATATGAATTATAGTATAATCATTAATGTTACAATTTAATATAAATAAATTTGTAAGCATGGAGAGATGTCCGAGTGGTTTAAGGAGCACGCCTGGAAAGCGTGTATAGGGGAAACTCTATCGGGGGTTCGAATCCCCCTTTCTCCGCCATAGTCGTGCTAGACGGGGAGTTAGCGGTGCCCTGTACCTGCAATCCGCTACAGCAGGGTCGAATGCTTGCCTAGGCTTTATTTTGTGAGGTCTGGCCTATACAAGTGGCGTTGAGAGCTGGGTCCCACGCAACGAGAACTTACGAACCCCGTCAGGTCCGGAAGGAAGCAGCGGTAAGTAAGACCTCTCGTGTGCCGTGGAACAACCTGGCTTGAGTTAACTGTATAGGTAACGCTCATAAGATACTGTCAAAGCAAGCTGCACGACTTTCTAAATTTTTTGATGAAATATAAATTACAAAAATCACCTAAGGATTTAAATCTACTAAAATTTAAATCAAAAACAAGGTAGAGTTCAAATTCCTTAAGGTAATAGTGAATTAGCATTAAAAATAAAGTAGCATTAAAAGATGCTGTTTAAAAACGAATATGTATAAGTTTTTATAAATAAAGTCTATGAATAAAGGGGATTGTTCTCCAGATTATTCATAGACTTTTGTTTTATACAGAAATCTTATGTTTTTCAGTAGTGAATTCTAAGCGCATAGTTGCGTTGTAAATTATTTAATTATTTAAAGTTTCTAAGCCTTAATGCATTTAAAAGAACTGATACAGAACTAAAACTCATGGCTGCAGCGGCTATCATAGGATTCAATTGTGGTCCACCAAATAGCGTTAATAGTCCAGCGGCTACAGGAATACCAAGAGTATTGTACCCAAAGGCCCAGAAAAGATTTTCTTTTATATTTTTAATAGTGGATTTACTTAGCCTAATGGCAGTGACTACGTCCATAATATCATCTTTCATAAGCACTATATCTGCAGATTCTATGGCCACATCAGTGCCAGAACCTATAGCTATACCTACATGGGATTGAGCAAGGGCTGGAGCATCATTTATTCCATCACCCACCATAGCTACTTTCTTACCTTCCTTTTGAATTTGTTTTATTTGTTCTGCCTTACCTTCAGGTAAAACTTCTGCTAAAACTCTGTCTATTCCAACTTGTTTTCCTATGGCATTAGCTGTTTTCTTGTTATCACCTGTTATCATAACCACCTCTATGCCCATATCTTGAAGTTTTTTCACTGCATATTTGCTATTATCCTTAATAACATCTGCTACAGCGATAATTCCCTTAGCTTTTCCATCTATAGAAATTATCATAGGAGTTTTGCCTTCAGAGGCTAAAGCGTCTAATTTATTTTTTAGAGTTTCTATGGCTATATTATTATCTTCCATCAATTTCTCATTACCTAAAAGTACGTATTTATCATTTATAGTAGCTTTTAATCCATGACCAGGTATGGCTGAAAAGTCTTTTGCATCCATGAGGGATATATTTTTCTCTATAGCAGCATTTACTATGGCTTCGCCTAAGGGATGCTCAGAGTTTTTTTCGCAAGATGCTGCATATAGAAGCAAATCCTCATCTTTTATATCAATTGAATAAATATCTGTAACCTTAGGTTTGCCTTCAGTTATAGTACCTGTCTTATCCAAGACAATAGTATTTATTTTATGGGCAGTTTCTAAGGACTCGCCAGATTTTATGAGAATTCCAAGTTCCGCTCCTTTTCCTGAAGCGACCATTATGGCAGTAGGTGTTGCTAAACCTAAAGCACAAGGACAAGCAATTACTAAAACTGCTATAAATATAGTTAAGGAGAATATTAGATCTTTACCGGAAATAAACCAAGCTATGCCCGAGATTAAAGCTATGGTCATAACTATAGGTACAAAGTAACCGGATATTACATCTGCCAATCTGGCAATAGGTGCTTTTGAACCTTGAGCAGTTTCTACGAATTTGATTATTTGTGCAAGGGCAGTATCCTTACCTACCTTGGAAGCTTTGAATTTTATAGTTCCATTTTTATTTATACTTGCAGCAAAAACCTTGTGACCTTTGCTCTTTTCTACGGGAATACTTTCTCCTGTAAGCATGGATTCATCTATAGAAGTAAATCCATCAACTACTTCACCATCTACAGGTATTTTTTCACCAGGTTTTACTAATATTATATCGCCTACTTCTACTTCATCTACGGATATTTCAACTTCCTTTCCATCTTGAATTATAGTAGCTTTTTTAGGTGCAAGACCTATTAATTTCTTAATGGCTTCTGAAGTTTTTCCTTTAGATTTAGCTTCAAAATATTTACCTAAGGTTATTAGAGTAATTATAGTAGCAGCAGATTCAAAATAAAGATCCATTGCGTATTCCATGTGGCCCATGCTGATTTGATACATGGCAAAGAATCCATAAATTATAGCAGCAGAGGTTCCTATGGCAATCAAAGAATCCATATTTGGACTACCTCGGAACAAAGACTTAAAGCCCACAGTGTAGAATTTTCTGCCCCTTACAACCACAGGAATTACAAGAATAAGTTGTATCAGGGCGAAGTTCATAGGATTATGCATAGGGTCTATAATGTGAGGTAGGGGCATGCCTAGCATGTGTCCCATGCTTATTATAAGTAAAGGTACCGTGAATATTATTGAAATTATAAAATTATTCTTAAGTCTTAAAATTTCCTTTTCCTTTCTTTCTCTATCCTTATCTACAGAGTTATCCTGTTCCTCTATAGGGGAAAAACCAGCTTTTATTATAGTTTGCTTTATAGTAGATAACCTTACTTTTTTAGGATTATACTGCAAATTCAATTTTTCTGAAGCTAAATTAACTTCTGCAACAGATACACCATCTATTTTACTTACGGCCCTTTCTATAGCTTTAGCACAGCTGGCACAGTGCATGCCAGATATACCAATAACCACTTTTTTATCTGTAATTTCTTCTTCAGCTCCAAAACCAGCTTTTTCTATGGCTGAAATTATATCTTCTTTAGATAATTTATTTTCATCAAAATCCACATATAGTTTCTCGGAGGCTAGGTTTACAGAGGCTTCATTAACACCTTCTAATTTGTCCACTTTTTTCTCCACTGCTCTAGAGCAGGAAGCACAGTGCATGCCAATAATTTTAAAAACTTTATTCAATGGTATCCCTTCCTTTCTGTTTAAGTATTTGCAATAATTACTTTAAGAATTAGTTAACTCAAAAATTCATTATTTGGTAATTTTTTCTAATACCTTAATTATTTCATCAACCTTCTCTTCACCATTGTTATTTAAGAATGCATCCTTAACACAATGATTTAAATGTTGTTTTAGTATTAAATTATTAGATTTTTTAAGAAGAGAAGAGGCTGCTACTATTTGGTTAGATACATCTATGCAGTATCTCCCTTCCTCTATCATTTTTATAATTCCATCTATTTGCCCCCTAGCAGTTTTTAAAAGCTGCATTGCTTTCTTTCTTTCTTCATTCATTTTTATATTATCCATAAAAATCCTCCTTCATACCCCCTATATGGGGAGGGGGTATACTAAAATTGTACACCTTTATAATTAAGTAGTCAACTAAAGTACAAGAAGTAACTAACAGGGCAGGTGATATTTTATTAAGTAGTCATTTATCCATGCTGAAAGAATTGATTACAGAGATTTAGCATCTAAATTCCAGTAAAAATTTTATTTTTACTGGAATTGTATCTTTTTACATTTACTTAAAGGGCTGGTAAGCCCGCAGACCGATAGGTCGCAAAAATAGATACACTTACCCCTACCCCACGAAATCTT
>NZ_CABDWS010000050.1 GCF_901447495.1 Haloimpatiens lingqiaonensis | reverse complement strand
ATACTGACAACCTCCCGTGTGATTAATTGAGTAATAACTTTTATATATCACGGAAACCGTCGGTGTGCCATATTTATTTTTTGGTAGCATTACCAATTTGACTTTTTATTTTGCAGAACTAAAGTTACTAATTTAGTATAATATTAAGCAATAATTGGAGATAATATAATTATTGCTTGTAATTTAAAGCTTATTTTAAAGATTTTTAAACTAAATAAAGAGGTTTAAATTTATATTTTAAGGCATTATTTACATGAATATAACTAATATTTAATGCACAAAGTTTATATTACTAATTGCAGAATATAAATGGCGATTGAAATAATAATATATTATATGATATAATTAATGTGTTTTGATACTTTACGCGTATATTTTGTGTAAAAATAAGTTTAAAATACAATTTACCATAGATGAAGTTAGGGGGAGATTATAAATGTCAGGTCATTCAAAGTGGCATAACATACAAGCTAAAAAAGGTAAAGCAGATGCTAAAAGAGCAAAAGTCTTTACAAAAATAGGTAAAGAATTGATGGTTGCAGTAAAAGAGGGAGGAGCAAACCCTGATGCAAACCCAAGATTAAGAGATGTTATTGCTAAAGCAAAGGCTAACAATATGCCAAACGATAACATAACTAGATCCATTAAAAAAGCTTCAGGAGAACTAGGAGATGTTACTTTTGAAGAAATAACATATGAAGGATATGGTCCAGCAGGAATAGCTGTTATAGTAAATGTACTTACAGATAACAAAAATAGAAGTGCTGGTAACGTAAGACATGCATTTACTAAACATGGTGGTAATTTAGGTTCAACTGGATGTGTATCATTTATGTTCCAGAAAAAAGGTCAAATGGTTATTGAAAAGAAAGATGGTCTTGATGAAGATGAAATTATGATGATGGCATTAGATGCAGGTGCAGAGGATTTTGAAGCAGAAGATGAGGTATATGTTATAACTACTGCTCCAGAAGAATTTGGAACTGTAAGAGAAGCATTAGAGTCTCAAGGATTAGATTTCTTAGAATCAGAAGTTAAAATGATTCCTGATACATTTACAGAAATCGATGAAGAGACATCAACTAAATTCCAAAAATTACTTGATCAATTAGAAGATGACGATGATGTTCAAGATGTTTACCACAATGCTGAGTTCCCAGAGGGATGGGAAGAATAGAGGCATAGAGGTATTAGAGTTTAAACTTCATATGTAATGTAAAAAATTAGTCCACGAAGGATAAAAACTTATATATGGAAATAATGCTATCAATGGGTTGCTGTACTAGGTGCAGTAGCCCATTGTTTATTTCAAAATAATTTAATTTAGTTCTGTATAAATTGTATAAAAATTTACAAATTGGACATAATACCCCATGAGGAGGGATATTATGTCTAAAAAGAGTAAGTTTATAATTTGGTTTTCAGCAGTAGCGTTAATTCTTTTCATAGGGGGGTATTTTAGTTATTGTAAATACAGTAAAGCTTCTAAATATAATGAAGAATTATATAGAAACAGTAATTCTGTTATGAGTAAAAATAAAATTCAAAATACTATTAAATATAATACCAATTTAATATTTAGAACCGTTTATTTAAAAAGTAATCATATAGCAGAAGAAAAACAAATAGCAGAAAAATATGACAAGTCTATAATAGGATATGATAGAGAGAAGTTGCAATCATATTTTTTGAAAAAAGATTTTAAAATAAATGCAATGAATGGAAATGAAGTTATTTTAACTAAAAGTGTAGATAGATATGCTCCTAACAAATATGTTATTGGAATTGAGAAAACAGAAAAAGGAGAGTATATCTCTATTTTTAGAACAGATAATGAAGGAAAGATGTATATAGAAGACAAAGAAGATATTACCGGCTTAAAGACTAATCTTCTTAGAAAAGAGGATGTAGAAATGCTTAAAAACGGTTGTTCAGAACTTCAATTTGATACTAAAGAGAAGGCAAAAGAAGCTGTTACTGAATATGAATCTTAAAATAAAATATATATAGTAAAGGGTATATAGGATTATATAATACGTAACTATATACTCTTTTTTCTTGAATAAAATTAATTATGGTGGTAAAGTATTATATAGCTTCTTATTTAAACTATTGGTTGAAAGGAATGTATAAGGGTGTACGAGTATATAAAAGGTATCTATATGGGTATCAATGAGGATTATATTATAATTGAAAACAATGGCATAGGCTATAAGATATATACATCAGGTAATACTATAACTAATATACCTAAGGCCAGTGAAAATATAACCATTTATACAACACAAATTGTAAGGGATGATTTTATTGGACTTTATGGATTTTTAACTAGGGAAGAATTAAATTTGTTTAATCTACTTTTAAAGGTTAATGGAGTGGGGCCTAAGGCTGCATTATCTCTTTTATCTATAAGTAGTGTAGCTAATCTTAAAAGAGCTATAGTTTTAGGAGAAGAATCTTTGATTACAAAGGCTCCTGGTGTGGGTAAAAAAACAGCTCAAAGAATAATACTTGAACTAAAAGATAAAATAGATACTGATGAAATATTAGAAGCTTCACAAAATAGTGAAGATAAACCTATAGATGATAAGATTAGAAAGGAAGCTTTACAAGCACTTGTATCCTTGGGATATTCAGAAAAAGAGGGAAGCAGGGCTTTGAAGTATGTAGAAGGGCAAAGTGTTGAAGATTTAATTAAAAATTGTTTAAAATATTTAATGAATTGAGGTGTATAATGTGGGGGATAGAATTGTCACAACTTCTAAAATAGAAGGAGATTTTGAGAACGATTATTCTCTAAGACCTCAAAGTTTTAACGAATATATAGGTCAAAAGAAAGTAAAAGAAAAACTAGATATATTTGTAAAAGCTGCTAAGAAGAGAAGAGAAAACTTAGATCATGTACTTTTATATGGGCCACCAGGACTTGGTAAAACCACATTAGCTAATATAATTGCTAGTGAGATGGGTGGAAACTTAAAAGTCACTTCAGGACCTGCTATAGAGAGAGCAGGAGACTTGGCGGCTATACTTACCGGTCTTGGAAATTTTGATGTTTTATTTATAGATGAAATACATAGATTAAATAGAGCTGTGGAGGAAATACTGTATCCAGCCATGGAGGATTATGCACTAGACATAGTCATTGGAAAAGGTGCTGCGGCTAAATCCATAAGATTGGATTTACCTAAGTTTACACTTATAGGGGCAACTACAAGAGTTGGACTTTTAACTTCACCCTTAAGGGATAGATTTGGAGTAATGTGTCCTATGGAATTTTATGAAGAAGATGAACTGGCATATATAATAATAAGATCCTCACAAATATTAAATGTAGAAATAACAGAAGATGCAGCTGGAGAAATAGCTAGGCGTTCTAGAGGGACTCCAAGAATAGCAAATAGAATTTTAAAAAGAGTTAGGGACTATTCTATTGTTAAGGGCGATGGAACAATAGATTTGGCTACCTCAAAAAAAGCTTTAAAACTTTTAGATGTAGATTCTCAGGGGTTAGATAGTATAGATAACAAGATATTATCTGCTATAGTTGATAATTTTAAGGGAGGACCAGTAGGACTAGAGACCTTAGCATATTTTATAGGAGAAGAATTAGACACTATAGAAGATGTATATGAGCCATATTTACTTCAAAAGGGGTTTATTGTAAGAACTCCTAGAGGAAGAGTAGCAACAGAAAAGACCTTTAATCATTTAAAAAGAGAAATACCTAAAAATTATATAGAGAACAATCAAATCTCTATCTTTTAATTAACATTAACAGAAGAGGAAGTGGTTACATGGATGTAAAAGATTTTTATTTTGATTTACCAGAAGAACTTATAGCTCAGCATCCTGCTGAGAAAAGAGATGAATCAAGACTTATGGTTTTAGACAAAAGAACTGGAGAACTAAATCACAAACATTTTAAGGATATAATTGATTATTTAAATCCTGGTGATTGTCTGGTTTTAAATAATACAAGAGTACTTCCAGCTAGACTTATTGGCAGTAAAGAAGGAACTGGGGCAAAGATGGAATTTTTATTGCTTAAGAGAATAGACAAGGATAAGTGGGAAACATTAGTTAAGCCGGGAAAAAAGGCTAAAGTTGGCAGTAACTTTATTTTTGGAAATGGAGAATTAAAAGCTGAAGTTGTAGGTATTGGTGATGAAGGCAGTAGAATTGTACAATTTCAGTATCAAGGTATATTTGAAGAAGTTTTGGATAAATTAGGGCAAATGCCACTTCCGCCATATATAAAGGAAAAGCTTCAAGACAGAGAAAGATATCAAACGGTTTATTCAAAAGAAGTAGGTTCAGCAGCGGCACCTACTGCAGGATTACATTTTACAAAAGAGCTTTTAGAGAAAATAAAGGCTAAAGGAGTAAAGGTTGCTTTTTTAACATTGCATGTGGGACTTGGAACTTTTAGACCTGTAAAAGTTGATACAATAGAAGAACACCATATGCATTCGGAATTTTACTGTATGACAAAGGAAACAGCAGATATAATAAATGAAACTAAAAAATCAGGGGGGAGAATTATAGCTGTAGGTACTACTTCCTCTAGAACTCTAGAAAGCATAGGAACAGAAGATGGTGTTGTTCAAGAAAAGTCAGGATGGACAGATATATTTATTTATCCAGGATATAAATTTAAAGTAGTGGATGCACTTATAACCAATTTTCATATTCCAGAATCAACGCTTATAATGCTAGTAAGCGCATTGGCTGGCAGGGAAAATATAATGAAGGCATATAATACTGCAGTTAAGGAAAAATATAGATTTTTTAGTTTTGGAGATGCTATGTTTATAGGATAGTAAAAGAAAGGATGTAGATTAATGGGAAAATACACTTTGCTTAAAAAAAGTCACAAGGTAAGACGTGGAAGATTTGAAACTGTACATGGAACTATACAGACTCCTGTATTTATGAATGTAGGAACTCTTGCAGCTATTAAGGGAGCAGTTTCTTCTATGGATTTAAAAGAAATAGGATGCCAAGTGGAACTTTCTAATACATATCACCTACATTTGAGACCAGGAGACCAGGTGGTTAAAAAACTAGGTGGATTACATAAGTTTATGAATTGGGATAGACCTATACTTACAGATTCAGGTGGATTCCAAGTATTTTCACTATCACATATTAGAAAGATACAGGAAGAAGGGGTTTATTTTAACTCTCATATAGATGGTAGAAAAATATTTATGGGGCCAGAAGAGAGTATGCAAATACAAAGTAATTTAGGATCAACTATTGCTATGGCCTTTGATGAATGTATACCTAATCCATCCCCAAGGGATTATGTGGTTAAATCAGTAGAAAGAACCACTAGATGGCTTCAAAGATGTAAGGTTGAAATGGATAGATTAAATTCTTTAGATCATACAGTAAATAAAAATCAAATGTTATTTGGAATAAATCAAGGTGGAGTTTACGAAGATATTAGAATTGAACATGCAAAAACCATAAGTAAAATGAATTTGGATGGTTATGCTATAGGTGGTTTGGCTGTAGGTGAAACTCATGAGGAAATGTACAGAATAATAGATGCGGTAGTTCCACATCTTCCACAGGAAAAACCTATATATCTAATGGGTGTTGGACTTCCAAGTAATATTTTAGAAGCTGTAGATAGAGGAGTAGATTTCTTTGATTGTGTACTTCCTGCAAGAAACGGAAGGCATGGACATGTGTTCACTAAACATGGTAAAATAAATTTAATGAATGCAAAATATGAATTAGACGATAGTCCTATAGACGAGGGTTGTCAGTGTCCTACTTGTAAGCATTACAGTAGAGCGTATATAAGGCATTTGTTTAAGGCAAAAGAAATGCTAGCTATGAGATTATGTGTTCTTCATAATTTATATTTCTATAATAAATTAATGGAAGACATAAGAAATGCCATAGATGGTGATTATTTTAAAGAATTTAAAGAAGAAAAATTAGCTAACTGGAATGGAAAAGCTTAATTTGAGTAATTAAATTTAATTAAATTATAAATTATTAAAATAAGGGAGGAACGTTAATATGTCAAATGGATTAATGACAATTGTTACTTTCGTGATTATGATTGCATTCTTTTATGTAATAATAGTAATTCCTGAAAATAAGAGAAAAAAGAAATACAATGCAATGTTAGAATCATTGAAGGTAAATGATGAAGTAATGACTAGAGGTGGAATTATTGGAAGTATAGTTGTTATAAAGGATGACTATGTAATAATTCAATCAGGTCCAGATAAGTCTAGACTTAAAATGTCTAAAAGTGCTATAGGAAGTATTTTAAATTCAAAGGATGAGGCAGAAGTAAAGGAAGTAAAAGAATCAAAATAATGATTTAATAGTTATTAAACACCTCCTGGGTTCATATATTTTTAATAAGGAGGTGTTGCTGTTGAATAAAAAAAATGTAGAATATATGCTTAAAGGATTAATAAGAGCATGTATAGTTACTTTAGTAGGTATGATAATTTTTTCTATAATCAATTTTTTATTTCCAGCTTCAGATGGATTTAGAGATATGTTTATTTTGATAATTACATTAATAAGCATAATGTATGGAGCTGTATATGCTTCTAGAAATTCTCGAAAGAATGGTTGGCTTATGGGACTCATCATATCCTTTATGTACATGGCAATTTTTTATTTAATTTCAGTTTTAGCAGGAAGAGAATTTGCTTTGGTAGGAAAGGATTATATAAGGATTATATTGGCTTTACTAGTGGGAATTTTATCTGGAATGTTGGGAATAAATATATAGAAATCCTTTATTTAATGGAATTATTGTGATATAATTATTTAGTAGATATGCGACATTGGAGCTATAAATATGATTGGAGGAATTGACATGAAACATATAAAAACTATAAACAAGTCAAATATAAAAGAAAGTTTAAAGAAACCAGGATGCAAAGAGTGTGCAAATTCATGCCAATCAGCATGTAAAACATCTTGCACAGTTGCTAATTTAGCTTGTGAAAATTAATTTATGCTGGTATAATTTTAAAGGCAGTAACTTATGTTACTGTCTTAAATTTTAATGAGGAGGAAATAAAGGTGGCAAACATTCATAAATTTATACAGAACGATGAATATTACGTTCTAGATGTAAATACTGGATCAGTACACATGGTGGACGAGCTAGTATATGATCTATTAAACGAAGAAAAATTAGAAGCTTTAGATGAATTAAAATTAAGATATAAGGATAAATATTCAAATGAGGATATACATGAGGCTTACAAAGAGATAGAAGAATTGGTAAAAGAGGGTTTATTGTATACGGAAGACTTGTACGAAGAAATTGCTCAAAAGAGCGGAGAAGCGCCATCTTTTATAAAAGCTTTATGCTTAAATATAACTCATGCATGTAATTTAAGATGTAGGTATTGTTTTGCAGACGAAGGGAAATATCATGGAGAAAGCAAGATCATGTCTGTAGAAGTAGGTAAAAAAGCTCTAGATTTTGTAGTTGAACACTCAGGTCCTAGAAAGAACATAGAAGTGGACTTGTTTGGAGGAGAGCCGTTAATGGCTTTTGAAAACATAAAGCAAATAGTAGATTATGGAAAAGAGTTGGAGAAAAAGCACAATAAAAATATAAGATTTACCATGACAACAAATTGTACTTTATTAAATAATGAGATAATGGAATATTTAAATGAAAACATGGTAAACATAGTTTTAAGTATAGACGGAAGAAAAGAAGTAAATGATAGAGTTAGAATAGGAGCTAATGGTGAAGGCTCTTACGAAAGAATACTGCCTAAAATAAAAGAAATGGTGGCAAAAAGAGATGCGGATAAACTGCATTATGTTAGAGGAACTTTTACTAGAGAAAATACAGATTTCTTTAATGATGTTATGCATCTAGTAGATTTAGGATTTAAAGAAATATCTGTAGAACCAGTAGTTCTTCCAGATGAACATCCATTGTCTTTGAGAGAGGAAGATATTAACACAATTTTTCAGCAGTATGATAAATTGTATGATGAAATGTTAAAAAGATATAAAGAAGGTAATGAATTTAAATTTTATCATTTTAATATAAATTTAGATGGAGGACCATGCGTTTATAAAAGAATTTCAGGTTGTGGAGCAGGACATGAATATGTGGCAGTTACTCCAACGGGAGATGTTTATCCATGCCATCAATTTGTAGGTAATGAAGATTTTAAATTAGGTACTATATACGAAGGAAAAATGAATGCTGATATAGCTAAGAAATTCCACAAAGCACATATATATAATAAGCCAAAGTGTAGGGAGTGCTGGGCAAGATTTTATTGTAGTGGTGGATGTCAAGCTAATAATTATAACTTTAATGGAGATATCCATAAACCATATGAATTAGGATGTACTATGCAAAAGAAGAGAATAGAGTGTGCCATAGCTTTAAAAACACAAATGATGATGGAAGAATAATGCATATATTACATAATATTGACTAAAATATTATGTGATATTATAATTATGTTATTAATGCTATACGGAGGGGGATAAGAAAATGAAGAAAAAAAAGAGTGCAATTCTCTTTATTTTAAGTGTTGTTGTTATTTTTTCATTAGCCTTTATTAGTGCCCAAGGGGTGAAATTATTTGGATATGAAATAAAACCAATAAGTAAATCTATAAATAAGGGGCTAGATCTTCAAGGTGGAGTTTCTGTAGTTGAGGAAATTCAAGGAAAAGTAGATAAGAAAACTTTTGATAAAACTATTGAGCTTATATCTATGAGAGTAAACAAAATGGGTGTAAGTGAAACGGTAGTTACAAAAGAAGGACAAAACAGAATAAGAATAGAAATACCAGGTAAATTTGATGCTAAAGCGGTTATTGACAGTGTGGTAAAAACAGGAGAATTAAAATTTGTGGGGCCAGATAAAAAAACTATTCTTACTGGTAAGGATGTTAAGGAGGCTACTGCTTATTTAAATGATACAAATAGCCCAACCATAGGATTGGAGTTAAATCAAGATGGTACTAAAAAATTTGCTGAAGCTACTAAAAAGTTTATAAATCAACCAATAGCTATATATATGGATGATGAAATGCTTACAAATCCTACTGTAAATGATGTTATAACTGGTGGTAAGGCGGTTATAACTGGAAGCAAAACTTTAGAAGAAGCTACTAGACAGGCTAATATAATAAATTCTGGAGCACTTCCAGTAACCTTAAAGACAGTTTCAGCTAAAACAGTAGGTGCCACTTTAGGAGCTACTGCATTGCCAAAAAGTATAAAGGCTGGTGCCATAGGAATTGCATTAGTATTTATATTCATGCTTCTTTACTATAGATTACCAGGAATGATAGCAGATATAGCATTAGTTTTATATATAATACTTGTACTGCTTGTTTTCTCAGGAATAGAAGCAACATTAACTCTTTCAGGTATTGCAGGATTCCTTTTAACCGTTGGTATGGCGGTAGATGCCAATGTACTTATATTTGAAAGAATAAAAGAAGAACTTAAAACAGGAAAATCTGTAAAGTCTTCCGTGGATACAGGATTTGATAGAGCATTATCTTCTATATTAGATTCTAATATAACTACAATTATTGCAGGGGTAGTACTTTATGTAGTAGGATCTGGTACTGTAAAGGGATTTGCTTTAACTCTAATAATAGGTATAGTGGTAAGTATATTTACTGCATTAACTGTAACTAAATTTTTACTTAAATCTGCTGTAAATATGGGACTTATTAATAAGCCTTCACATTTTGGAGTTAAAAATAATGATCAAGCTAAAACAGAATATAAGTTTAAATTTGTTGAGAGATTTAAACTATGGGTAAGTATGTCTTTATTGGTTGTAGTTATTGGATTCACAATAATGGGCTTTAAAGGATTAAATTTTGGTATAGACTTTAAGGGTGGTACTATTGTTCAAATAGAAATGAAACAAGACTTTGAAAAAGCTGAAATAGATAAGATAATTAAAAAATATTCTAATGAATATCAAACTACCAAGGCTAACAATAATGGAAAAATTGAATTAGAAATTAAAAGTAATTCACTTGACAGCAATAAAATAGATAGTTTATTTAAAGAGATAAAATCTGAGTACAAAAAAGCTGAGTTAACATCTCAAGAAACCATTGGTGCTTCTGTAGGAAATGAGCTAAAGAAAAAAGCTTGGATAGCAGGAATTTTAGCTACACTAGCTATGCTTCTATATATAGGTGTTAGATTTGAATTTAAATTTGGTTTAGCTGCAATACTTGCATTAGTGCATGATATATTAATTACTGTAAGCATTTATGCTATGCTTCAAATTCCAGTAAACTCACCTTTTATAGCAGCGATACTTACTATACTCGGATATTCAATTAACGATACTATAGTTATTTTTGATAGAATAAGAGAAAATAGCAAAAAAATGCGTGGAAAAGATGTGGCTGAAGTAGCAAATATAAGTATAAGTCAAACTATGACTAGATCTATAAATACAGTTTTAACTACATTGTTCACTATAGTGGCTGTAAATGTGTTTGTTCCTTCAGTTAGAGAATTCTCTATGCCGCTAATAATAGGCATAGTTTCAGGATGCTATTCATCAATATTTATTGCCAGCCCTATTTGGGTCATTTTAAAGAAGAAAATTGAAGGAAGAGCTTAAAATAATAAATTAATAATTTAATTATTAAAATGGATTCCAGATGAAATCTGGAATCTTTATTTTGCTCAATACTAAATATATAAAATAAATATAGAATTAAGTAGCACAAATAGTTTATTTTTACTAGCGTACTATTAGTTCCGCATATTCATATAAAAATTTATTTGTCAAAAGCAGTAATATAATTTATAATATACTTGTTTTCTATAGAGTTGGAGGAACTAGTATGAATAAAGTCAGTGATAATATTAAAATTGATAATACATATATTGATAAAGAAATTAAAAGTGCCCTAAATAGAATTGTCAGTGCTGTAAACAACAGAGAAAAAATTATAATTTACGGACATTATGATTTGGATTGCATTACAGGGGTGTCTTTATTAATTTTGATTCTTAGGTACCTAAATGCAGATGTAGAGTACTATATACCAAGTGAAATAGATGATAATTATGAAGTGAACAAATATATAGTTGATAACCATATAAAAATCCTTGGAGCCACTCTCATGATAACTGTAGGCTGTGGAATCAATAGTTATGACACTGTAGAATACTGTAAAAATTTAGGTATAGATGTAATAATAACAGATTTTAGAAAAAACAAAGGTAAAGTTCCTAATACTTGTGTACTGACTAATACCCAATGTATGGAATATAATAGTACAGCAGTAGGAGTAGCTTTTAGATTAGCTAAAGAAATAGCTAATTATTATAAAATAAATTGTGTACATAAATATATGGATTTGGTTATGCTCGGTACTGTTTCTAGAGATGTGGAAATAGTTGGAGAAAATAGAGATTTTGTTATAGAGGGAGTAAAGAGATTAAAGGTAACAAATAATTATGGATTAAAGGCTTTAATGAAAGTACATAAAATATTTAAAATAGATATAAAAACAATATATAAATTGGTTACTACAGCTATACCTACAGTAAATCCAGTGGGCAAAATGGATAATGCAAGAATTGTGGTAGAACTTTTCACTACATCCAATAGCTATAGGGCGGAACAAATAGCTAAATACTTGAAAAGACAGGTGGAAAATATAGATGAGTCTTGTAATGAATATAAAAATGAAATACATAAACTCAGAACTTTTAGTAAAGACTTGCAATTATTTTAATCTTTAATATATAATAGTATGGGCATGAAAATAATTTTAAACTTGTTCATGTTAAGTTCCAAGCAATTATTAGGAGGAATAAGAAATGGAATTAAAAGAAAAAATAAGAGTTATAGAAGACTTTCCTAAAGAGGGAATTAGTTTCAAAGATATTACAACATTACTACAGGATGGAGAAAGTTTAAAATATACTATAGATAAATTTGTGGATTACCTTAAAGATAAAGATATAGATATGGTTGTTGGGCCAGAAGCAAGAGGTTTTTTATTTGGAGTACCTGTGGCTTATGCTCTTGGTGTTGGTTTTGTGCCTGTAAGAAAAAAAGGCAAGCTTCCTTTTGAAACCATAAGTTCAAAATATGATTTAGAGTATGGAAGTGATGAATTAGAAATACACATTGATTCTATAAAACCAGGTCAAAGGGTTGCAATAATAGATGATTTATTAGCTACTGGAGGAACTATAAACTCTGTAGCTAAGTTAGTGGAAAAAGCAGGTGGGGTTGTAGCTGCCGCTGGATTTGTAATTGAACTTACTGATTTAAATGGTAGAGAAAAACTTTCAAGCTACCCTATAGAGTCTTTAGTTAAATACAACATATAGATATAATTTTAAATTGAAAAATTATCAATATTATTATATAATGATATTAAATAATTAACTGGCTGGCATTGACCAGCCTTTGATTTTAGGAGAGTAATCCAAATGCTTGATAAATTGATGAGGAAAATAGAGGAAAATTGCACTCATGTAAATAAAGAATGTATAATTAAGGCGTATAATTTTGCAAATAATGCCCATAGTGAGCAGAGAAGAGAATCGGGAGAACCATATATAATTCATCCCGTGGAAGTGGCATGTATTTTGGCGGATATGGGACTTGATACTAGTACAATAGCAGCTGGATTGCTTCATGATGTAATAGAAGATACTCAGTACGATTATGAATTTGTTACTAAGGAATTTAGTGAAGAAATAGCTAGACTAGTAGAGGGAGTAACTAAACTTGGTAAAATTACATATAAGACCAAAGAGGAGCAACAAGCTGATAATGTGCGCAAGATGCTTTTAGCTATGGCAAAAGATATAAGAGTTATTTTAATAAAACTTGCGGACAGACTTCATAATATGAGGACATTAAAATTTATGCCTATAGAAAAGCAAAAGCAAAAGGCAAAGGAAACCTTGGATATTTACGCTCCTTTGGCACATAGGTTAGGAATGTCTAAAATAAAATGGGAATTAGAGGACTTATCTTTTAGATATATAAATCCTAATGAATATTATAGTTTGGTAAGAAAAATATCTGAAAAAAGGGCTGAAAGAGAAGAATATATAAATAAAATAATAGAAGAACTTTATAGCAAACTAGGAGATTCTGGAATAGAATCAGACATAGAAGGAAGGCCAAAGCATTTTTATAGTATATATAGAAAAATGGTTAAAAAAAGTAAGACAATAGATCAAATTTTTGATTTAACGGCTATCAGAATTCTTGTGAATAATGTTAGAGATTGTTATGCTACGTTAGGTATTGTACATACTATGTATAAACCTATGCCAGGCAGATTTAAAGATTATATAGCTATGCCTAAACCTAATATGTATCAATCACTACATACTACGGTTATTGGACCACAAGGCAAGCCATTTGAAATACAGATACGTACTTATGAAATGCATAGAACTGCTGAATATGGTATAGCTGCTCACTGGAAATATAAAGAAGGAGATGCTTCAGGGCATCAGGAAGATTTAGATTCTAAATTATCTTGGCTAAGGGAAATTCTTGAATGGCAAGATGAAACCTCTGATGCAGAGGAATTTATGGAAAGATTCAAAATAGATTTATTTTCAGATGAAGTATTTGTATTTACTCCTAAGGGGGCAGTTATTAGTTTGCCTTATGAATCTACACCAATAGATTTTGCATACAAGATTCACACGGATATAGGTCATAGATGTATAGGTGCAAAGGTAAATGGAAAGATGGTACCACTAGACTATCATTTAAGTACTGGAGAAATAGTAGAAGTACTGACATCCCCTACGCCTAAAGGACCTAATATACTGTGGATTAATATGACAAAAAGCAATCAAGCTAAAAGCAAAATAAGGGCTTGGTTTAGAAGAGCTAAAAGGGAAGAAAACATTGTAAAGGGCAAAGAATTATTGGAAAAAGAAGCAAAGAGACAAGGCTTTAACTTTAAGGAGTACGCTAAAGGAAAGGTTATAGAAAAGCTTTTATCAAAGTACCATATGAAGGGTGAAGAGGATTTATATGCATCTGTGGGGGCTGGAGCTACCATACCTTCTGTAGTGGTGTCTAAATTAGTGGATTACTATAACCATGAAGAAAAGAAGAATACACTTTCATTAGAGCAAGAGGAAAAGGAAATAAATAAATATACTGCTAGTAAGGAAAAAGAACAGCAAAGAGAAAGCAATTATCCTGGAGTAGTAGTAAAAGGAATGAAAAATTTACTCGTGAGATTTGCAAAATGCTGCAACCCTGTACCTGGAGATGAAATAATAGGGTATATTACTAAAGGAAGAGGAGTATCTGTACATAGAAAAGATTGTAAAAATTTAATGGAGCTTATACAAAACGAGCCAGAGAAAATTCTTTCAGTAAGTTGGGGTACTTCTGAGGGAGCTTATTATATAGCAGAGATACAAATAAAAGGTGATGACAGGCCAGGACTTCTTACAGATGTAATGGAAAGTGTAGTTAAAAGTGGGTTGAATTTATATGCTGTCAATGCTAAAACCTCTAAAGTAGGAATAGCGGTTATTAATGTAAAATTAAAAATAACCAGTAGAGAGCAATTAGATAATTTGATGAAAAATATAAGAAAATTTAAAGGTGTAACTGAAGTATATAGAGTTAAAAAATAGTAAATTAGTATTTTGAGGAGTGATTTTAGTGCGAGCAGTAGTTCAAAGAGTGAAATCTTCTTCTGTAGAAGTGGAAGGTAAAATAGTGGGTTCAATAGGAATGGGATTAAACGTGCTATTAGGAGTGGAACAACAAGATACTACAGAAGACTTGATATATTTAAAAGATAAAATACTAAATTTAAGAATATTTGAAGATGAAAATGGAAAAATGAATAAGTCACTTCTTGATGTTAATGGGGAACTTATTATAGTTTCCCAATTTACTTTGTTAGGTGATTGTAGAAAGGGAAGAAGACCTAATTATATGAAGGCATTATCTGGCGAAGATGCAGAGAAATTTTATAAGGAATTTATAAAATTGTGTAAAGAAGAAGTGACAAAGGTTCAATGTGGGGTTTTTGGGGCTGATATGAAAGTTAGTATAGAAAATGATGGACCTGTAACACTACTTATAGACAGTAAAAAGAACTTTTAAAAGGAGTGAAATACATGGAAATAAAAAGAATAGTAGCAGGAATTTATGCTGCTAATTGTTATGTCATATGGGATGAAACTAATGAGGCAGTGGTTTTGGATGCTGGAGGAGATGTGGACGATATATATCCATTTATAGAATCTAAAGGATTAAAGGTTAAATACATATTGCTGACACATGGACATAGAGATCACACTGATGGAGCAGATGAATTAAAGGATTTAGTAAATGCCCCTATATGCATAAATGAAAAAGATGATATATTGATGAGAAATAATGAGTATATGTTTGGAATGCTTAGAAGTGGCAAAGCAGATATAAACTTAAATGATGGGGATGTATTAAAGTTTGGAAAATGCCAAATTAAATGCATAGAAACTCCAGGACATACACCAGGAGGAATGAGCTTTTTAATAGGTGATTCAGTATTTACAGGAGATTCTTTGTTTGCTATGTCTATTGGAAGAACGGATCTTCCGGGAGGAGATTACAATGCAATTATAAATAGCATAAAATCTAAATTGTTTTCTTTGCCAGACAGTACTAATGTTTATCCAGGACATAGTATGGGCACATCTATAGGATATGAAAAAAAGAATAACCCATTTTTTAGATAAAGGGAGTTTTTAAAATTGAAAGTTAAATTGAACGATATTAATTATAGATATCATGTTTATGGAATAATTAATATATTTTATCAGTGTGAAAATATAGAATTTGTAGAAGAACATTATGATATGAGTATAAATATTTATGAAAATGAAGTACAATGTTCTTATGGAGAAATTAGTGAAAGATTCATTTTCACGAAGGATTTACCACATAAGGATTTTATAAAAAAATCTATATTCATGTTTTTAACAAAATATACAGGAAAGTCTATGCCATGGGGCACTTTAACGGGTATTAGACCTTCTAAAATAGCTATAGAGCTTTTAAGAAAAGGCAAAAATGAAAGTGAGATAATAGAGTTTTTCAATCACAATTATTGCACTAGAGAAGATAAGGCTAAATTATGTATAGATATAGGAAAAAAAGAGGAAAGTTTTATTAACACTAAAAAGGAAAATATAAGTGTTTATATTGGAATGCCATTTTGTCCAACTAGATGCCTTTATTGCTCTTTTACAGCTAACTCTGTAAAGGGTTGTGGTGATTTAGTAGACAATTATATAAAAGCTTTAATGGTTGAAATGGAAAGAATGAGTAGCTTTATAAAAAGAAAAGGACTAAATATACAGTGTCTTTACTTTGGCGGAGGTACTCCTACAGCGGTAAATGATGAACAGTTTAGAGTTGTAATGGAAGCTATATACAAAAACTTCATGGAAGAATTTAATGTGCAGGAATTTACTGTGGAATGTGGAAGACCAGATAGTATAACAGAAGATAAATTAGAAACCATGAAAAAACACCGTGTAAGTAGAATAAGTATAAATCCACAAACTATGAGCGATACTACTTTAAAACTTATAGGAAGAAATCACTCAGCAAAAGATGTGGTTGAAAAGTTCTATATGGCAAGAAATATAGGATTTGAAAATATTAATATGGATATTATTGTGGGTCTTCCTGGTGAAAAGCTTGAAGATGTAATAAATACTTGCAAGGAAATAAAAAAGCTAGCACCAGATAGCTTTACAGTGCATGGACTATCTGTAAAAAGAGGTTCTAGATTACATGAAAACATAGTAAATAAAGAAAACTATGAAATAGCTAATCAAAAGGAACTGAACGAAATGTTTGGGGAAACTGTTAATTTATCAAAAAGCTTATCTATGAAGCCTTATTATATGTATAGACAAAAAAATATGGTAGGCAATATGGAGAATATAGGATATGCATTAGAGGGTAAAGAGTGCATATATAATATACAAATGATAGAAGAAAAACAAACAATAATAGCATTGGGAGCAGATGCTGTATCAAAAATTGTGTTTTTGGAAGAAAACCGATTAGAAAGATTTGCTAATATAAAAGATGTAAAAGAATATATAGAACGTTTAGATGAAAAAATTTCTAGTAAGGAAGAATTATTAGAAACGTTATATTAAGGAGGAATAATATGATTATTCAAGCACCTAAAGGGACTAAAGACTTACTACCTACAGAGTCATATAAATGGCAATATATTGAGAATAAATTTAGAAATATAGCTTCAACCTATGGATGTAGGGAGATAAGAACACCTATATTTGAATATACTGAATTATTTCAAAGGGGTGTAGGTGAAACTACTGATGTAGTTCAGAAGGAAATGTACACTTTTAATGATAAAGGTGGAAGAAGCATAACACTAAAGGCTGAAGGAACAGCGCCTTCTGTTAGAGCGTTTATTGAAAGTGGATTACATGCAGAGGCACAGCCTACTAAGCTTTTTTACTTTACACCAGTGTTTAGATATGAAAATGTTCAAAAGGGAAGATTAAGACAACACCATCAACTAGGCATAGAAGTTTTTGGTTCTAATGAAGCTTCTATGGATGCTGAGGTAATCAGCTTAGCTATGAGAGTTTATGAAGAATTTGGAGTTAAAAACTTGACTTTAAATATAAATAATATTGGGTGTCCAGAGTGTAGAAAGAAATACAATGAAGCTTTGAAGGAATATTTAAATAGTAATTTAGACAATTTATGTGAAACTTGCAAAACAAGATTTAACAAAAATCCTATGAGAATATTAGATTGTAAGGAAAAGAAATGTAAGGAAATAGTAAAAGATGCACCAGTTATAATAGACTATGTTTGTGATGACTGTAAAAATCACTTTGAACAATTAAAAATGTATTTAAGTGCACTAGGAATAGAATACAATGTAGACCCACTTATAGTAAGGGGACTAGATTATTATAGTAAGACTGTATTTGAAATAATAAATAATGATATAACTGTCTGCGGCGGCGGAAGATATGACTACCTAATTAAAGAAATTGGTGGTCCAGAAATGCCTGCAGTAGGATTTGGTATGGGAATTGAAAGACTTATAATGACTTTAGAAGAAAATGGAATAGAAATACCAAAACCTAATTATATGGATTTATACATAGGTTCCATGGGAGATGCAGGAAAAGTAGAAGCTTTTAAACTAGCTAACAAGTTGAGAATAGAAGGAATAAAGTGTGACTGCGATCATATGGATAAAAAAGTTAAGGCGCAAATGAGATATGCTAACAAATTAGAAGCCGCATATACTATTGTGCTAGGAGATAGTGAACTAGAAAATAGAGAAGCAAATTTAAAAAGAATGAGTGATGGAGAACAAATAAGTATAAATATAGATAAAATTCATGACATAGTAAAAATAATAAAAGGCTAAAACTTCAAAAGCTTATCAGGGAGGAACAAAAAGATGGGAGAATCACTTAAAGGTTTAAAAAGAACACATATGTGTGGAGAGCTACGAGAGAGTAATATTGGCGAAAAAATTACTGTAATGGGATGGGTTCAAAGAAAAAGAAATTTAGGTGGATTGGTATTTGTAGATTTAAGAGATAGAACAGGAATATTACAAGTGGTTTTTGGAGAGGAAATAAATAAAGAAGCTTTTCAAAAGGCTGACTTAGTTAAACCTGAATACTGTATTTCAGTTACTGGTGAACTTGTAAAAAGAGAAGCACCAAATAATAATATTCCAACAGGAATGGTGGAACTAAAGGGACTTAATATAAAAATATTATCAGAGTCAGAAACACCTCCTATATATATTAAGGAAAATCTAGATGCTGCAGAAAACATAAGATTAAAATATAGATATTTGGATTTGAGAAGACCAGATATGCAAAAAATATTCAGCATAAGAAATAAAGCAGGAAAAGTAGTTAGGGACTTTTTAGATGAAAATGGATTTTTAGATGTAGATACACCAATACTTACAAAGAGTACTCCAGAAGGAGCTAGAGACTACTTAGTTCCAAGTAGAAATTATCCTGGAATGTTTTATGCACTTCCACAATCTCCACAAATATTTAAACAGCTTTTAATGGTTTCGGGATTTGATAGATATTATCAAATAGCAAAATGTTTTAGAGATGAGGATTTGAGAGCTAACAGACAGCCAGAATTTACACAAATAGACTTAGAAATGTCTTTTGTTGAAGAGGATGACGTAATTGAGGTTAACGAGAGATTAATTCAAAGGGTGTTTAAAGAAGTTTTAAATGTGGATGTAGAGCTTCCAATAGCTAGAATGCCATATAAAGAGGCTATGGAGAAGTATGGTAGTGATAAACCTGATTTAAGATTTGGAATGGAAATAAACGATTTAACTTCTGTAGTTTCAAATTCTGAATTTGTAGTTTTTAAGAATGCTATTTCAGAAGGCGGTAGTGTAAGAGCTATAAAGGTAGAAAATTCTGCGGATATGGGAAGAAAGAAAATAGATAAGCTAGGTGAGTTTGTAAAAACTTATAAGGCTAAAGGATTAGCTTGGATAGCTTATAAGGAAGATGAAATAAAATCACCAATAGCTAAGTTTTTAACTGAAGAAGAAATGAATGGAATATTAAATACTATGAATGCAAAACCAGGAGATTTAATATTGATAGTTGGGGATGCTAAAAATAGTGTAGTATTTCAATCTTTAGGAGCCCTAAGACTTCAAGTTGCAAAAGACTTAGATATTTTAAAGGACAATAAGGAATTTAAATTTACTTGGGTTACTGAATTCCCATTACTATCTTACAATGAAGAAGAAGAAAGATATCAAGCAGAGCACCATCCATTTACAATGCCTATGGATGAAGATATTCCTTATTTGGATACAGATCCAAGTAGAGTTAGAGCTAAAGCTTATGATTTAGTTCTAAATGGAGAAGAATTAGGTGGAGGAAGTATAAGAATTCATAATACGGATCTTCAACAGAAGATGTTTGAGGTGCTAGGATTTACAAAGGAAGCAGCATGGGAAAGATTCGGATTCTTACTAGAAGCATTTAAATTTGGACCACCACCACATGGCGGATTAGCTTTTGGATTTGATAGACTTATAATGTTCTTGGCGGGAACAGATAACATAAAAGACGTAATAGCTTTTCCAAAGAATCAAAACGCGTTCTGTCCTTTAACAGAAGCTCCTAATCTAGTAGATGATAAACAGTTGGGAGAATTAGCATTGAACATAAAAAAATCTGATAAAATAGATTAATTCTAATAAGATTTCTTAATATAATTCTAGGATAAATGGATCATAAATATAACTACCTGTTATCCGATGACTACCTGCCGTAACACTCCCACTTCTAACAAAGTGGGAGATAACGGCAGCTACGTCCCTGGATAACGATCTCTAACCTTCAGTTGGAGTAAAAACTCCATCTGAAGGTTAGAGTTCTGTTTATGAAGTTTAAATATTTTATATTTAGTTTCATAACGGGTATTATTGCATAATTAGAGGTGAATGAGATGAATGATAAAAAAGATCCTAAAAGAGATATTCAAATAAGAATGAGAAGAATTGAAGGTCAGGTAAAAGGTATACAAAAGATGATAGAAAATGATGCCTGCTGCAAAGATTTATTGGTGCAAGTAGCTGCAGTTAGGGCTGCTATAAACAAAGTTGGAAGCTTAATTCTACAAAATTATGCTGAAAGATGTTTTTTTTGTAATGAGGATACAGAGATAAATAAAGAAAAAATGAGTGAATTAGTAGACACTATAAATATGTTTTTAAAATAAAAAAATAGGCTATTTGCCTATTTTTTTGTTAGAATTTTTAGATTTATAAAAAATTATAAATTTACTAAGTGATGAAATCAAAACTATTGCTACTGCTATTGAACCAGCATCTATCAGCGTTTTAAGTCCAAGATTTAAGGAAACATCTGCATTACCTTTTACGGATTCTAACATGGTATAATACATGCCGCTTCCAGGAACTAAAGGAATCATGGCACTGATTATATATGTGGTTACTGGAGTTTTCATTACCCTTGCAAAAATTTCAGAATATATACTTATAGCTAAGGAAGCTATAAAAAGGGACAAATTAGATGAATAACCAAAGTTGGAGAATATTAAATAAACGAACCAACCTAATCCGCCGCCTAATGAGGCAAAAAATAAATTTTTACCTCTAATATTAAAAAGAACACAAAAACCTAAGGAGCCCATGAAAGCATAAAAACAATTTATTAAAACTTTAAATGCCATTTTTATATTCCTCCAAAATTAAAAATAATTTTAACTACAATACCACTACCTATAGCTATGCCAATGGCCACTAAAAAAGCCTCAATAGCTCTAGAAATTCCAGAAACCAAGTCACCGGCTATGGTGTCTCTTACTGCATTTGTTATGGATAATCCCGGAACTAAAAGCATAATAGAGCCTATGGTAATTTTATCTATATTTGATCCTATGCCGAAAAGTACCATTATATAGGCAATTAATGCGGCCATAAAACCACCTAATATATTTACAAAAAATGAGTTTACATTATATTTACCAAGAATATTTGAGGTTTTATAAATTAAAGCTCCTACTAAAAAGGCAGCTATAGAGTCTCTCATATTTCCGCCAAATAATAAGGTGAAAAAGGAAGCTGCTAAGGAAGCAAAGAAAATAGATGTTTTTCCACTATATCTAGGAGTGTTATTTATTTTCTTTAATTCATATTTAAACTCATCAAGGGGCATCCAATTGCAACATACTTTTCTTGAAAGGTCGTTTACTCTCTGAATTTTTTCTAAGTTTACAGTCCTGTTTTTAATACGTTTAACTACAGATAAATTTTTATTATTGGTGCTTATAGATATAACGATTCCTGTGGGAGTAACAAAACTTTCAGCAGATTTTTCTCCGTAAGCGGAACAAATTCTAAAAATAGTTTCTTCAACCCTATAGGTTTCACCGCCATTTTCTAATATTATTTTTCCTGCTTCTGCAGCAACTTTTATTAACTCGTTAGCGTTCATATTAAGCTCCTTTCTATTTTTATTATTTAATATATTTTAATTAAAGTTAGTAATTCAACTTTCGCAGTTATAAAATTTACAGATAAGTAATAGGTAATAGCTAAGAAGTAAGAGTTAAGGATAAAACTCAAAGAGTTTTTTATAATTAATTTGTAAGTAATAGTTTTTACTTTTTACCTATTAGTTCTTACTTTTTCGCTTTTATTTCTTAGCTTGTATAATATAGAGCCTAAAATTTATATGAGAAAGTTGAGTTTATAATAAATTATATCTTATCAAATAATTATATTGAGCTTTCATCATATATTTTATTCCTCACAAGGTAATAATTTTATATTGTTGAAATAATTTAAGGTTAATTATACACTTATATTATAGACATTTAATATATAGGGGGCAATAACATGATAAAAATAGAGAATATATTGAATTGTTTAATTAATAACTTAAATTTAGGAATACATATTGTAGATAATGATGGTAAAACCATATATTATAATGATGTAATGGCATCTATTGAGGGTCTTAATAAAGATGAAGTAATGGGGAAAAAAGTAGATGAATATTTGGAGGATGTAGATGAAGAAAGTTCAACTATAATTAAGTGCATAAAAAGTCGTAAAAAAGTTAAGGATGTAATTCAAAGATACAGTAGTAATATTGGTAAAAAGATAACAACAATTAATACTACAATTCCAGTGATGGAGAATAATGAACTTATAGGAGCTATTGAAATAGCTCAAGATATGACTCAATTTAAGGAAGTTAATGAAAAGTTATGTAAACTACAATCGGTACTTAAAAGCAGTCAAGACCATTATGTGTTTAATGATATAGTAGGGAATAGTGATGCTCTAAATGGTGCTATAAATAAAGCTATGAGGGCTAGTTTGTCAAATTCACCGGTGCTTATTTATGGAGAAACAGGGTGTGGTAAAGAGGTAACTAACAGTTACAAATAAGTTATAAAAAGTTATAATTCACTGTAAAGTTTTATCCGATGACTACCTGCCGTAACACTCCCACTTCTAACAAAGTGGGAGATAACGGCAGCTACGTCCCTGGATAACGAGCTCTAACCTTCAGATGGAGTAAAAACTCCATCTGAAGCTAAGAGCTCTGTTTATAGCTTATAACTTAGAAAATTGTTGACAGCCTCCCATGTTCGTAAAGAGCATGGAGAGATGTACGAGATACATCCAAAATCCTTTGAATTGCTGGAAACCCCTAAAGCTAACTAAACTACAACGCAAGGATGAAAAAGGCCTAAGCGTGATAGTTGCGAAAGCAGAAAAAATTAGTTAGATAGCATAAGGTTAAATCCTAAGTGCGCCAATCTCATGGTTAAAAACCGTTAGGTTGCGATAATGGGCAATCAGCAGGTAAGCCTCGAAAAGAGGAAACTTCAACGACTATCCTGTGATGGGAGTACACTACAAGCTATTGGTAGTGGAAGTGGAGGACACC
>NZ_CABDWS010000049.1 GCF_901447495.1 Haloimpatiens lingqiaonensis | reverse complement strand
AAAATATACTATATTTTGGAGGACATTTATGGACAAAATAAAGAAATTTAGCAGTATAATTTCAATAATATTTTTAATTTCAATTGTTTTTATATTAGGGGCTAAAAAATTTAACTGGCCAGTGAATAATACTTTTGTACGTATTTTTATTGTAATTTTAGTATTAACCTTATTGTGTATTTTGATAGTATCCATATCAGAGATGCGCAAAACTATAAGTAAACAGGGTATAAAGAAATTTAGTAAAAAACTAATTTTAAACTGGGCATTATATTTTGTTATTTTATATGCAGTAGCTTTTTTTAAAAAACATGTGGATATCTTAGCTATTTTAGGCTCATCTTTGTTATTTTCTATTTTGAGCTATTATTCTATAGGAAAAGAAACTACCTAGAGTTTTTTAGGTAGTTTCTTTTTATTTACTCCAAGTGCAAAGTGTAGTTACACATACAGCAGAAAGTGAAGTAGGGCTTGTCCAGTAGTGTATTATAAGGATTTTTTATGAATATCAATGTATTCCTTTGGACTCATATTAGTGTATTTTTTAAATACTGTAGAAAAATAACTTTGATTATCAAAACCTACAGATAAAGCTACATCAAGTATAGAATTATTTGTAGTCAAAAGCATAGACTTACTGTGTTCTATCCTTAATCTATTTAAGTAACTCTTAAAGCTTTCGTTCATTTCTGCTTTGAAAAGTGTGCATAAATAGCTACTGTTTAGATGTACATAGTTTGACACTTCTCCTAAAGTAATGGGCTCATTGAAATTATTATTAATGTAGTTCACGGCCTTTTCAATGCAATTAGATTTATTTTTTAAAGAATAGTTATTTATGAAACAGGTTATACCTTTAATCATATTTTCACCAGTTATTAGTAAATCCTCTATATTAGTTTGCTTGTCTATATCGGCAATGTACTTGTTTTTCATTTCAATAGTATCTTTTTCCAAAATTTTAGCAGATACAATGCTAGCATTAATCAAATTTATGCATAATGATACTAAATTATATTTCATTATTTTTATGGGGTTTAAATTATTGATATATTCATGTTTTTTTATATTAAATACATTTCTATAAATAAGAAGGGCATTGCTAACATTTCCTAGAATAACACTTTTGGTAAGTTGTTTAATAGTTGCTATATTGTATGAATTATTAAGAGACTCAATTTCTTTAACTTTTGAGTTTTCATCTATAAATATATTTTTCATATCTATTCTTTCAATATTGTTAGTTTCCTCTTTTTTTTTAAAGATAAACATGTGAGCATCTCCTTTTCGTGTGATAATGAATATCAATATTATATCATAATGATTTTCAAATTCAAAAGAAATTATAAAAAAATCCAAAAAATTCATAAGAAATGTTAATTGATAATTGATATCATTTACTAGGACAAAGGATATGACCAATTGAATAGTTTAATTGGTTGAATATAAAAATATGCAAATTAGGAGTGGTTATATGGAAAAAACAAAAAAATCAATAAGGGAATAAGTGCCGTTTTAGCTTCAGCTTTAATAGCTGGAGGAACATCTCAAGTTGCAATTGCGGCTACTATTAATGGGGGAACAGTAACAGAAGTTAGAGATGCAGGGGCAAAGGTTCCTGAAGAAACAATTAACACAGGGATTACTGAACAACAAACTGAGGAGTGGAGAAGTGTAACGACACTACCTAAGGTGACTAATGCTAGATATGGTGAAATTTATGGAAGAGTTGAGTATGAAATAACCTTTGAAAAAAATGATGATTTTAATAAGTATATAAAAGCAGCAGATCCAAATAACCCTAACACTAAATTAGCAGAGGTAACGGTAAATGGAGTTAGATATGAGGATAATTTTAATTTTAGTATTAATGAGTACCATTTAAGTTATATGGGCGGATTAGAATTAAATGATAAAGCTTTTACAGAAGAAATAAATACAATCATTGTTAAAGTAGATGGATACAATGATATGAGAATAAAAATAAAAAAAGATGGAACGCTAATCAGCCAAGAAGAATCAGCTTCAGCAACTGTAGGAAAGGAAAATATTCAAATTAGCATAAGAAAAGACATGACTGTAATAGCAGGAGAACCAATTAATTTGATGAGTGATGTTATTGCATGTGTAATAGGTAAAGAAAAAATAGATTTAACAGATGAAATAAAAGTTGATGCAGGAAATTTAGATGTGAAAAATCCTAAAGCAGGAACTTATGAAGTAACTTACTCTGTAACTTATAATGGACAAACTGAAAGAGCGAAAAGAAAAGTAATTGTTACGCAGGGTAATATAGCTACTGATAAACTTACTGATGGGGTTTATACCATAGGTTTTAAAGCTTATAGATATGATATACCTGAAAATGAATCAATGCTAGGTGGATTCTTTGATGAAAAAGTAAAAGTTCAGGTTAAGGATGGTAAAATCACTTTAACTATGTTAAATACTCTTTATGCCTTTAGTTTGCTTGATTTTCGTGTAGAAAGTAATGGAGAGTATGTAAGTGCAAAAGGAACATTTACGGGGGAGCCTAATAGTAAAGGAGAATATCAAATGCAAACCTATGAAGTACCAATATCAGACTTAACTTCTGATCATTTAGCCTGCGTACTTGTTGGCATGATGGGCGGTACAAAAAATGATATTGGAGACTTTGATAAATATAAAAAAGTAAGATTTGTATTTGATAAAAGCTGTGTAAAGGGTTGGGATGGATTTAATAAAGATAAAGAAGTTATTGATGCAGATGCTGAATTTAATAAAGCATTGATAGAGGCTGGTTTAGATAAAAATGGAGACGGAACTGTTACGGATGAAGAACTTTCAAAGGCTACAGGAGAAGTAAATTTAACAGGTAAAAACATAAAAGATATTTCAAGACTTAGTCATCTTGGAAGTGGTGTTACAGAACTAAGATTAAGTGGAAATAATATTAAATATTTACCTAAGGGTGTATTTGATGGATTAACAGGATTAAAAAAATTATCTTTAACCATAAATGGAATAGTTGAATTGCCAGAAGGAATATTTGATAATTTAACAAATTTAACAGAACTAAGTTTAGATCAAAATCACATTAAAAAAGTACCAAGAGGCATATTTGATAAATTAAAAAATCTTAAATCCTTAGGGTTTACAGAAAATGAACTAATGGAATTGCCAGATGGTATTTTTGATAATTTAACAGCTTTAGAAGGTTTATATTTATATAATAACAAGTTAGAAAGTATTCCTAATGGGATTGGAAAGTTAAAACAATTAAAAACTTTGGCTGTAAATAACAATAAAATTGAAATGGTACCTGAAGAATTAAGCAATTTGAGTAATTTAACAAGTTTAAGCTTAAATAATAACCTTATTAAAGAGATTCCAGAGAATGTTTATAAATCTCTTAAGAATTTATCCACCTTCACTGTATATGATAACCAGTTAACAGATATTCCTGACAATATTAACGAACTTTTACCAAATGTTAGAGGTTTTGATTTTAAATTAAATAGATTAAATAAAAAACCGGATGTAGCTAATTTATCTGAAGATGGATTTTATCCTCAAAAAAATAGTTTAAACTTACAGTTAACTGCAAGAGATGGTAACTTAACATGGAAACAAGCTTTATCAGCATTGGATTTATATGTTTGGGGAACATATATGAATGATTGTAGTTCAGTTGATGAATATAATAAAAAATTAAATGGAAAAACTCCTTATGAATATTTAATTGAAAAGAGTAAGGATTGGATAATTGTAACTGAAATACAAAAGAAGGATTCAAGTGGTAGATATATTACAATTAAGCATATTTCCAGTGAAAATGAAAAAGATGTTACTGAAGGAATATACCATGATACTGATATGAAGGAAGGAGATGAATATAGAATTATTAAAACAGTTATTTCAGCTGGTGGTTTTGAACGCCGTGTATTTAGCCATATGACAAATGCTACAGCACAAAATAGTAATAATACTAAACCAGAGACTAAACCTCAACCAAAACCAGGGCAAAATCAAGTTGAGTATTCAAATAAATTAGCACAGAAGGTAGAAAATAATAAAAAAGATATAAATAGGTTAAAAGTGAGCAAAGGTACAAATTCACAAGAGATAAAAGAAAATAAATTACCTAAAACCGGTTCAGCTTTTGGTGGGGGAATTTTGGTAACTATAGGAACTACATTATCAGCATTAGGTATTACTTTAATGAAAAAAAATAAGAAAAAAGACAACTAAGAGTTTTATGGAATGATTTGAAAAATATAAAAATTTGAGAGGAGAAAAATAAATGAAAAATAGAGCGTTAAAAATTTTATTAATTACAGCAGTATCAGCAGGGATGGTATTATCACCATCAAAAGCTTTAGCTAAAGGGGTAAATGACAATAATAAAGGTTACGGTATAGTGTTAGCAGCTAAAAGTTCAGCATTAGAAGATGGAAAGTATAGTGTAAGTATGCAGACTTTAAAGGAGAATGAGGATGACCTTTCAATGGCAGGACAGTATATAGAGAAAATGGTTACTTTAGATGTGAAAAATGGAGATATTTATTTAACTTTAAAACTTGAAAGAACGGATTGGATGAAGAATGTGAAAGTTTTAGTAGACAATTCTCAGGTAAGCTACACTTCAGTAAAAAAAGAAGGAACTGCTGAATGGATTAAATTTAAAGTGCCAAGTGCAAAACCTCAAGTTAAATTGCGCATGAATGTAGTTCCTATGGGAAATGCTGAGGTAGCTTTTAGAGTTGTGCTTCAGGATGATATCACTAAGCTAGCAGATAGCTCTTCAAGTGATAAAAAGGAAGAGTCAACAAATAAAAATCAATCTAAGAATGAAACTTCACAAAATAATTCAGGAAAAAAACTTTCAACAAAAACTTCAGATAAAAAGGTTAGTAATAAAGTAAGTAACACAGTAAGTAATAAAGTAAAGAGTGAAGAAGGAGATACGTTACCACAAACTGGTTATCCAGTAGGACAAGCAGCTATATGGACATTAGGTGGACTTGCATTTTTAGGTGGAGGAGCATTTCTTAGAAAAAGAAAATAAAATTTAAAACAGGTGCCAAATCCACTGCAGTATTTAAAGGTTTTATTAATCTTAATATGCTGCAGTGGATTAAATATGAATGAATAAAGCTTTATCTTGTAGGAGGAAATTATGAAAAGAGTTTTAGCTTTAGTAATGGCTGTTTTTATGGGGATTTCTTTAGCAGCTTGTGGTAAAACAGAGAAAAAAGAAAATGTTTCACAGAAAAATTCTAAGGAACCTAGAATAATAGCTGGAAGTGTGGCAGTGGCGGAAATGCTAAATAAATTAGGTGTTAAAATAGTTGGAAGACCTACTACCCAATACCAGTTATCAAGTAATTTAAAGGAAATACCTGAAGTAGGGTTGCCTATGAATCCTGACTTAGAAAAGATTAAAACTTTAAAACCAGACCTATTTGTAACTTCAGGTGCGCTTCAAGATATGATAGGAAATAGACTTAAAGAAAATGGAATTAAAACTGAATTTTGTAATTTGGATTCTTATAATTCGGTGAAGGATACTATTAAAAAATTAGGAAGTAATTTTGGAAAAGAGGATAATGCAAATAAAATTATTGATGAATTTGAAAAAAAGGAAAAAGAAATATTAAAGGGTGTTAATAAGGATAAAAAGGTAAAGGTAATGATTTTATTTGGTGCCCCAGGACATTTTATGTTATCTAGCAAGAATTCTTTTGTGGGAAGCTTAATAGAGGAGCTTGGGGGAGAAAATATAGCATCACAGGTTAATATGAAGGGCCAATATGTTCCATTTTCATTAGAAAGTGCATTGAAGGAAAATCCTGATGTGATTTTTAGAATGTACCATGGATACATTGATGAAGCTAAAAAGCAGGTAGATGAGGAATTTAAAAATAATCCTCAATGGAGAAAATTTAAAGCTATTAAAGAGAATAAAGTATATGATTTAGATCCAAAGACTTTTGGAGTTACAGGGGATATAAAGGCTATTGAGTCTTTAGAAAAAATGAAAGACTATCTTTATGGAGTTTAAAAAAGAATATAAAAAGTGGATATAAAATAAGTTGATATATATATCTACATAAAAGAAAATGGTGAATAACATGAAAAATATAAAAGATAAAACTAAAGTAGTAATAATATTTTTAACTTTAATTCTATTGATGTTTCTAGTTTTTGCTACTATTGGCATAGGTAGTGCAGATATAACTCTTAAGGAGGTATTTGATACTATCATGGGCAATGGTAGTGAAATAAATGAAAGTATAATATGGGATATGCGTTTGCCAAGAATTATATTAGCTGTATTTGTAGGGGCGGCCCTATCCATATCCGGCGCACTTTTGCAATCAGTTATGAGAAATCCTTTGGCAGATCCAGGAATTACTGGGGTTTCATCAGGAGGAAGTTTAGCGGCAATTTTAATAATGTTATATTTTCCACAATTCTATAGAGCCCTTCCATTAGCGGCTTTTTTAGGCGCTATGATAGCTTGTATTTTAGTATTTGTTCTTTCTTGGGACAAAGGAATAAAACCTATAAGAGTGATTTTATCAGGTGTAGCTGTAAACGCTATGTTTGTAGGGTTTACTTCATTATTGGCAATTATGAATAGCGAAAAGATTCAAGGTGTTTTATTGTGGATAAATGGTAGTTTAGCTTATAGAGGGTGGAAAGAAGTTGGATATTTTCTACCTTATTGTATTATAGGAATAGTGTTATCAATGTTCTGCATTAAAGGTGCTAATATATTGGCACTGGGAGATGATATTGCTACTAATTTAGGTGTCAATGTAAATAGAACTAGGATATGTATATCTTTGGTAGCAGTTTTTTTGGCAGGAATAAGCACATCAGCTGTTGGAATAATAGGATTTATAGGACTTATAGTTCCACATATTTGTAGGCTATTATTAGGTTCAGATTATAAATTTTTGATTCCTATGAGTGCAGTTACCGGTGGAGTTATATTACTTTTAGCTGATACATTGGCTAGATATATAGCAAGACCTATAGAATTGCCTGTGGGAGTAATAATGGCTATGCTGGGAGCTCCATTCTTCTTGATTTTATTAAGGAGGAATAAATAAAATGCTTAGAGTAAATGAGTTTAAAGTAGGTTATGACAATAAGGTTGTAGTTAAAGATTTTAGTATGCATGTTAAAAAAGGAGAAGTTGTAACGATAATTGGGCCTAATGGTTCTGGAAAATCTACAGTTTTAAAAGCTATTGGAAGACTTTTAAAACCTATGGACGGTACTGTTTATTTAGATGGAAAATCTATTTGGAATATGAAGGGAAAAGAAATAGCAAAAGAAATGGCGTGTCTTTCTCAGCATAATTTTGCCCCGGAAGATATGAGTGTGAAAAAGCTTATTGGTTTCGGAAGAAATCCTCATAAAAATTGGCTTGAGGGCTTAAATAAAGAAGATGAATCTATAGTAGAATGGGCTATTGAAAAAACTAACTTAAAGCATATTGAGGATAAAGGTATGATGAATATTTCTGGTGGAGAAAGGCAGAGAGCTTGGATAGCTATGGCCCTTGCTCAAAAACCAAAAATACTTCTTTTAGATGAACCTACCACTTATTTAGATATAAATAACCAAATAGAGATATTAGATTTGGTTAAGGAATTAAATGAAAAATTACAATTAACAGTTATAATGGTTTTGCATGATTTAAATCAAGCAGCAAAATATAGTGATAGAGTTTTAGTGATAAAGGATGGAAATATTAAAGGTGTTGGTAAGCCAGAAAATATTTTAAATGAAAAGTTAATAAAAGATGTGTATAAGGTAGAAATGAATATATTAAGAAATCAATTTGGCGAAAAGTTAGTATTTATTCCAAAACAAATTTGTAATTAAAATAATTACTATGGTTTAAAAGAGGTTTAGAAATATCTAAAATAGATGTAGTTGTACAGCATTATTATTTTTTATAGTAATTATGTTTATGTGGAGTGAAGAGTACATGAAGAAAAATATTTTAGCGTTAATTGTAATGATAACTGGTTTAGTATTAATTTGTGCCATGGTTACTATTAAAACATATTCTAAAAATAAAGAAAATAATTCAATAAATGGTTTTAATAAAGAAATAGAAAAGACTCAATTATATGAGAGAGAAGATAATAAAAATAAAAAATTAAAAACAGAAGGAAAACATAGTGAGTCCAGTAATGTGAAAAGTGAAAATATAAGATTAAATGAGGAAATAGCATTAATTCAGATACCTTCTATAAATTTAAAGTCTGTTATTGTTCAAGGAGTAGAAAAGGAACAACTTAAATATCATTTAGGGCATTTTACCAGTACTCCTTTACCAGGTGATTTTGGCAATTTTTCCATAGCAGGCCATAGTAGTTATGTTTATAATGAAATTTTAAATAATTTACATAAGGTGAAAAAAGGAGACAAAATCATAATAAAAACTAAAAAACAACAATTTGAATATGAAATATATGGTAAAAGCATAGTTGAACCAACAGAAATGAGTGTTTTAGATAGTGATTTGGAGAAAAAAACTATTACTATAGTAACTTGTGCAGAAAAAGGCAAAAGGCGACTTATAGTAAAAGGTGAAATACTAATGGAGTGAAAATTTTATTTGAAATTAAGACTTTTTTAATGAAAGGAGTTTTAAGTATATAATGATAAATAAAAGATTGATACATCTGGTAGAAGGTTGTAAAAAGTGGATTTTAGCCACAGTGCTAACTAATTGGATAAGCCTTTTATTTAATATAATTGCTATAATTTCTATAGCTAACTATATGGAATTGATATATTTAAATGGAGTGGATATTAAAAGTACAGCAAATGTTTTTGCTATTGTGTTTATTACCATAATAGTTAGATTTTTATGTAATTATAATTCTTCTGAGTTTTCTAGCAGATGTGCTGAGGATTCTAAGACTTGCCTTAGAAAAACAATTTATAATAAATTGTTGGACTTAGGTGTGCATTATAATGAGAAAAATTCTACATCTGAAGTGGTGCAGGTGGCTATAGATGGTATTGAACAGTTGGAAATATATTTTGGAAGATATTTACCACAATTTTTCTATAGTTTATTGGCACCTTTAACTTTGTTTGTGGTGGTTAGTTTTATAAGCTTTAAGGCAGCAATGGTGCTTTTAATATGTGTACCATTGATCCCTATGTCAATAGTTGCAATAATGAAGATAGCCAAAAAGCTTCTTGCAAGCTATTGGGGTGTATATGTTAATCTTGGAGATACATTTTTAGAAAATCTTCAAGGACTTACTACATTGAAAATATATCAAAGGGATGGAGAAAAGAATGAAAAGATGAATTTAGAGGCAGAAAATTTTAGAAAAATAACTATGAAAGTGTTACTTATGCAGCTAAATTCTATAAATATCATGGATTTAATAGCTTTTGGCGGTAGTGCTGTAGGTATAATAATAGCATTAAAACAATTGGCCATAGGAAAAATAAGCATGTCTGGGGCAATTTCTATTATATTACTTTCAGCGGAATTTTTTATACCCTTAAGACTTTTAGGCTCTTTTTTTCATATTGCTATGAATGGAATGGCAGCAGCAGAAAAGATATTTAAAATAATAGATACTCCTGTAGAAAATTTTGAAAATAAAGAAGTAGAAAATTTAAATAATATAAATATTAAATTTAGAAATTTTGACTTTTCTTATGAAGAGGATAGAAGGGTTCTTGAAAATGTGAACTTGGATATAAAAAATGGTAATTTAACAGCTTTAGTTGGGGCTTCAGGTTGTGGGAAGAGTACCATTTCCAATATAATAATGGGATTTTATAGAAACTATAATGGTGAAGTTTTAATTAATGATGTAGAACTTAAAAATATAAGTGAAAAGCAATTACGAAGAAAAATTAATTTGGTTAATCACAATAGCTATATTTTTACTGGTACCATTGAGGAAAATTTAAAAATGGGAAAGGCTGATGCTAGAAAGGAAGAAATGTATAGGGTGCTTAAGCAAGTGAATTTATATGATTTTGTAATGTCCTTGGAGGATGGATTGAGTTTTAAAATAAAAGATGGGGGAAGTAACCTATCAGGAGGACAAAAACAAAGGCTTGCCCTTGCTAGAGCTTTATTATATGATAGTGAAATTTATATATTTGATGAAGCTACATCTAATATTGATGTGGAAAGTGAAAATGAAATTATGCAGGTTGTACATGAACTGGCTAAAGAGAAAACTGTTATTTTGATTTCTCATAGGCTTTATAATGTAAGAAAAGCTCAGAGTATATATGTGCTAAAAGATGGACAAGTGAAAGAATGTGGAAATCATAGGGAGCTTATGAGCAAAAAAGGTGAATATTTTAATTTGGTTAATGAACAGCAGCAATTAGAGAAAATAGGAGGTGAGGAATGTGCCTAAAAAACGTAGAAGCGGAATAACTATAATGTTAAGTCTTATAGGACTTGTAAAACCGCTAATTCATGTGATGCTTATAACCATAACCATGGGGGTTTTAGGATATTTGGCATCGATTTTCATTACTGTTTATGGAAGTATAGGAGTTTCACAGTATTTAGGATTTAATATGGGAATTGATATGAAAGGAATCTTTACTATAGTGGTATTTTTTGCTGTAATAAGGGGTTTTTTAAGATATTTAGAACAATATTCAGGTCATTATATAGCTTTTAAGTTATTAGCTATTTTGAGAGATAATATTTTTAAAAAGCTTAGGGAGCTTTCACCTGCAAAACTGGAAGGACAGGAAAAAGGAAATCTTATATCTATAATAACCACTGATATTGAGCTTCTAGAGGTTTTTTATGCACATACCATTGCCCCTGTGGTTATAGGAGTTTTAACTTCATTAATTATGATTTTGTATATTGGAAAAAAACATGTTTATCTTGGAATGGTGGCTTTTTTAGGATATTTTACTGTAGGGTTTATAATTCCTTATTTTTCTTCCAAACTTGGAAATGATGCAGGAGTTAATTATAGAAACTCCTTTGGAAAGATGAATAGTTATATGTTAGATTCATTAAAGGGAATTAAAGAAATAATAATGTTTAATTTAGGGGATAAAAGACTTTCCTATATAGATAACAAGGGGAAAGAATTAAATAATCATTTAAGAACTATAAAAAAACATGAGGGTATAGTAAGAGCTTGTACAGACACAGCTATTTTGAGTACTACTGCTTTGATGTTATTTTTAGGTGTGTATTTACTTAAATTAAATTTAATAGATTTTAAAGATGTGCTAATTTCTACAGTAGCTATTATGAGCTCCTTTGGACCTGTGGTAGCTTTGAGCAATTTATCAAATACTTTAGTTCAAACTTTAGCTTCAGGAGAAAGAGTATTAAATTTGTTAGAGGAAGAGCCAATGGTAAGGGAGATTTATGATAAAAATAATGTAGAAGCTGGGGATATAAAGGTTTCCAATGTAAGTTTTTCTTATATGAAAAACAAACCTATCATTAAAGATTTAAATCTTAAGTTAAAGTCAGGAAAGATTATAGGAATAGTTGGAGAAAGTGGTTCTGGAAAGAGTACTCTTTTAAAATTATTTATGAGATTTTGGGATGCAACTAAGGGAAGTATAGAAATAAATAATGAAGACATAAAAAATGTTAATACAGATTCTTTAAGAAATATTGAAAGTTTTGTAACTCAAGAGACTTTTTTATTTAATGATACCATAGAATAAAACATATGAGTTGCTAAGAAAGGAGCTACTTTAGAAGAGATTAAAGAAGCTGCAAAAAAAGCCTCTATACATGATTTTATAGAAAGCTTACCTAATGTTTGTATTAACCCACGATAAAGCATTGACAACACATGAAAATTAGCATAGAATCAAAAGTGAACGGGGGTTTTCTAATGCAATATTTAAAAGACGAAGTTAGAAATAGTATAGCAGTGGCAGCTTTAAAGGAATTTAAGGAATTAGGTTATGAAGGTGCGTCTATAAGAAACATAGCTAAAAGAGCAAATACTTCAGTGGGAAATATATATAAGTATTTTAAGTCTAAAGAGGATTTATATGAGAATTTAATAGGCTCAGTGTATTATAAACTTATGGATTATATTAATCAGTTTCATAAGGTTGAGATTAATGATAAGGCTGAAGAAATATTTTATGGACTTATGGAAAAAATAATGGAGATATTTAATGATAATAGTACAGAGATTGCCATACTGCTTAATAAAAGTAATGGATCTAAATATGAGAATTGCAAGAGCACATTTGTTGATTTTATAACTAGAATTGTTGCAGAGACTGTAAATTATGAAATGTCTTTGCAAGGAAGAAGGCTTAAAGACAATTTTATTATTTATCTTATTTCTAATAGTCTTGTAGAAAGTATTTCAATTATACTCGAGGAGAGAGAAGACGGAGCCGAAGTAAGAAGACTTATACTTAATATAATTGACATTTTTTATATGAATCTTAAGGATAAATTGGACAGCGAGCAAATATAATAGGCTTATTTTTGTTATCTTATTAATGGGTAACAATATTTTTTAAAACAAAAGAGAACCATGGTTCACAAGAATGATTGGAGGAATGTAATTAATGGCAAGTTTTATAGAATTAAAAAATGTAAAAAAGACTTATGATATGGGAGAAGTTATTATTAAGGCGGTAGATGGAGTTTCTTTTTCAATAGACAAGGGAGAATTTGTTGTTGTTCTTGGTCCTAGTGGAGCGGGAAAATCTACTATTCTTAATCTTTTAGGTGGTATGGATCATGCAACAGATGGGAATATATACATAGATGGAAAAGACATTAGCAAATATAATAAAAAAATGCTTACAAAGTACAGACGTGAAGATATAGGTTTTGTATTTCAGTTTTATAATTTAGTTCAGAATTTAAATGCAGTGGAAAATGTGGAACTTGCAGTGGAGATATGCAAGAACCCAATGAAGCCAGTAGAAGTGCTTAAAAATGTAGGACTTGAACATAGATTATTTAATTTTCCTTCTCAGCTTTCAGGAGGAGAGCAACAAAGGGTGTCTATTGCAAGAGCCATTGCTAAAAATCCTAAATTACTTCTTTGTGATGAGCCTACGGGAGCGTTAGATTATAATACTGGAAAATCTATACTTAAGCTTTTAGCAGATACTGCAAAGAAATACTGCATGACCATTGTGGTTATTACACATAATTCTGCCATAGCTCCAATTGCTGACAAGGTTATAAATGTGAAAAATGGAATGGTTGAAAGTATAAAGAAAAATTCTAATCCTATTTCAATAGAAAGTATAGAGTGGTAATTATGAAGAAGACATTTTTTAAAAATTTATTTAGAGATATAAAAAATACGATTTCAAGATTCCTATCTATAGTTGTAATAATTGCTGTGGGAGTGTCTTTTTATGCAGGAGTTAGAGCTACTAGTCCAGATATGAAGATGTCTGGAGATTATTATTTTAATAAAAATAACTTTATGGATTTTAAAATAATTTCAACCCTTGGACTTACTAAGGATGATTTATCTGAAATAAAAAAGCAAAAGGGAGTTAAAAAGGCAGAAGGTTCATATTCAATAGATGCAGTGATAGAGAAGGATAAGCAGTCACTGGTTCTTAATATTAATTCATTGCCAGAGGAAGATAGCATAAATAATATAAGAATTACTGGTGGAAGAAAACCAAAAAGTAATAATGAAGTTATAGTTGAAGATAGGTTTTTAAAGGAAAATAAATTAAAGTTAAATGATAAGATAATTCTTAAGTCAGGTAATGATAGTAATTTAGGAGATAGTTTAAATAATACTGAGTTTAAAATTGTAGGAACTGCAAAGTCTCCATTATATATATCAGAACAAAGACAGCTTAGTTCTGTGGGAAATGGATCTGTTAAAGGCTTTGTATATGTATTGCCAAAGGTTTTTAAAAGTCCTGTTTATACGGAGATATATGTAAAAACTGATAATGAGCAATCAAAGGAAAGCCTTTTAAATAATGAAAGTTATAATGATTCCAATAAAGATATAGAAAAAGCTCTTAAGGACATTAAAAAATCTCAGTGGTATGTATTAGGTAGATCTACCAATGTGGGATACGAGACCTACAGACAGGATAGTAATAGAATAGACAATATAGGAAAGGCATTTCCATTTATATTTTTCTTAGTGGCAGCATTAGTTAGTCTTACCACAATGACAAGAATGGTTCAAGAAAAGAGAATAGAGATAGGAACTTTTAAGGCATTAGGATATTCTAGGGTATCGATTGTAGCACATTATCTTATATATGCTCTTTCAGCTAGCTTAATTGGCAGCTTAATAGGCATACTTATTGGATTTAGATTATTTCCACCACTTATTATGAATGCCTATAGTTCACTTTATGCCATACCTGATTCAGTTACACCTTTTAATACAGGACTTGCTTTTCAGGCATCTATATTAGCTATATTATTTACAGCTACAGCTGCTGTGGCAGCCACATTAGAGGAATTAAGAGAAGTTCCAGCTTCTTTAATGAGACCAAAGCCACCTAAATCAGGTAAAGAAATATTACTTGAAAGGATAACCTTTATATGGAGAAGATTGAGTTTTACTAAAAAGGTTACTGCAAGAAATATATTTAGATATAAGCAAAGGCTTTTTATGACTGTAATAGGTATTGCAGCTTGTACAGGATTGATGATAACAGGATTTGGACTTAAGGAAGGAATAATAGGTGCAACAGAAAGACAATTTGGAGAAATTTATAAGTATCACATGCAAGGTACATTGATTAAAAATATAGATGATGGTGAAAAGAATTATATAAAAGAAAAAATTCTAAATAAGGATAATGTTAAATCAGTGCTATTCACTTACAGTAAAAACGCCACAACTGAGAAGAAAGATTCAAAAAATGAGGATATTTATGTGGTTGTTCCTGAGGATAAAGATAAATTTAATAGCTATATAAATTTATCTATGGATGATAAAGCCCTAAATATTAGTGATGAAGGTGTAGTTATAACTGAAAAGCTATCAAAGCTTACTAATAAAAAGGTTGGAGACAATATAATAATTAACTTAAATGATAAAAATATAGATGTGAAAATTGATGGCATAACAGAACAATATATTCAGCACTATGTTTATATGAGTCCTGAATATTATAAAAAGGTTACTGGTGACAGGGTAGAATTTAATAGTTTTTATGGACTTCTTAACGATACCTCACGCATTAGTGAAAATAATCTAGCCAAGGATTTAAAGGGTATTAAGAAGATTAATTCAGTAGGTTTTAAAAATAATATTTATATGGATTATAATAAAAGCATAGAAAGTGTAAACACTGTAGTGCTAGTTTTAATAGTATCTGCTGGGGTTCTAGCCTTTGTTGTGATATATAATCTTACCAATATAAATATTAATGAAAGACGAAGAGAATTGGCTACCATAAAACTTTTAGGTTTTTATAATAATGAGCTGGCAAACTATATATACAGAGAAAATATTATATTAACTTTAATAGGAAGTTTAGTGGGAATATTCATGGGAATTTTACTTCATAGGTTTATAATAATTACTGCAGAAACCAATATAATAATGTTTTTAAGAAAAATCAGCCCAATATATTTTTTATACTCTTTTTTATTAACCATGGTATTTTCTATAGTTGTAAATCTAGCTATGTATAAAAGGTTTGATAAAATTGATATGATAGAGTCACTTAAGAGCGCAGAATAAATATGGTAACTAAAAGGTTTTTATGATCAGGTTCTATAAAAACCCCTGGAACTATTGAAATTTAATATAATTGTAGAGAACTTGTAATTACAATGATAGAATTGACGTGTGTATGTAAAAAAAGGGGATGGATTAATTGAGCAAGGAAGAAATGACACCAAAAGAAAGAGTACAAGCATTTGCTAAAGGAGAGGAAATTGACAGGATAATATGTATTCCGGACATGGGAGTTACCATGGTGCCTTTTATTGGAGTTACAGCTAGAGAATATTATCATTCAGCAGAACTTATGGCAAATTTAGAGATAGCTTTATTTAAAAGACTTCGCCATGATGGTGTGAGTATATCCACTAGTCTTAGAGGAGTCGCTGAGGCCATGGGAGCTAAAGTAGGTTATCCTGATTATGGTATTTCCTATTTAATAGAACCAGCAATTAAATCTGTTGATGAAATAGAATCACTTAAAATTATAGATCCATTGAAGGATGGCAATTTGCCAGTTTTAATTGAAGCAATAAGGCTTACTAGAGATGCACTTTCAGATGAGGTAGATGTAGGTGCCGCTATGTCAGGACCTTTTAGTGTTGCAGCTTCTGTAGTGGGCACTGAAAGATTATTAAAATGGATGATTAAATATCCTAAACAAGTTGAAACTTTAATGGAAATAATAGCTGAATGTAATAATAGATATATAGAAGAAGTGGCTAAATTAGGTGTATCTATTGGATTTGCAGATCCAGTTTCATCTACTAGCCTTATAAGTCCAAAACAGTTTAGAAAATTTTCATTGCCAGCACTTCAAAAAAATATTAATAAAATAAAAGAAAAGACAGGAAGTGCTCCTGCTATACATATTTGCGGTAAAAGTAAAGGCATATGGGAAGAGGTTGTGAATGCTGGTGTTTCTAATTTCAGTATTGACAATGAAGAAGATTTGGAAGAAGCTAAAAAAATGATGGGTGATAGAATAACCATTACGGGAAACGTTCCACCAGTGGATGTAGTTTATGCAGGAACTAAAGAGGATATTTTTAGATCAGTTAAAGAATGTATTAGAAAAGGACATGATTCTAAAAAAGGGTATGTTTTAAGTACAGGTTGCCAAATTCCAATGAATACACCAATAGAAAAAGTAGAAATGTTTATGGAAGCAGGAAGAACCTATGGAAAATGTCCTATAGATTTGAATTTATTAGATGAATAGAGAAAGCATATTGTAAAAGAGGCTGCTAAAGGCTTTAAAGTTGTTGCAGTATCAAAGTATAATGTTGTTGAGGCTATTGAAAAAGAGGGAGAAGATTTTGTGATTGGAATTCAGTGGCACCCTGAAATGATGAGTGCTGAGCATGATTATATGTAGAAAATATTTGATGCGTTAGTACAAAAATACTCCATTAAATGGTAGTATACAATAGGTCAGGTACTTGTAATGAATTCCAAAGTACCTGACTTTTCAGCTCTATGAAATTTCATCGAATTTTTCCTTGATTTTTTTTAAATCTTTCCAAAATAGAGGTTTTTTGCTTTCGTCTCTTAGCAAGGCTGCGGGATGGAATATAGGCATTATGTATATTCCTTTTCGTTCTACCCAATTGCCTCTGTCTTTTGTAACTCTGAATTCTGGTCCCATTATATATTTAGTTGGAATTGCTCCAAGGCAAACTATAATTTTAGGTTTAATAAGTGCTACTTGGTTTCTAATATAGGGCAAACATGCTTGCGCTTCATCTTCCTGTGGATTTCTATTATTTTCTGGTCTGCATTTACATATATTAGAGATATAATAATCTCTTTCTCTTTGTAAATCCAGTGCACTAAGAGCTTTTTCTAGGAGCTGGCCTGCTTTTCCAACAAAAGGCCTGCCTAATCTATCTTCATCTGCCCCTGGTGCTTCCCCTACAAACATAAGCTTAGCTTTGGGATTTCCTTCTCCAAAGACCATATTAGTTCTACTACTACCTAATCTACACCTGTTACAGTTACTACATTCCTCATATAATTCTTTCCACTGAAGCATATATTACTGTTCACCTCCCTAGTGTATTTTAATTATTATATTTTTATTTTACTATAGGTAGTTATTTCAGTCTAGGGATCAGAAGCTTAATATTGTGTTTTACTGTAACTATTTAGAGACATTAAGTAATTACTATTTTAAATAGTGTATCAAAGTAAAAGTGATAATGTTTATAAAATGAAAAGAATGGAAAATTATCACATATAAAATATTTGATAAAGATATAAGAAATGTGATAATGGAAATAAAAGAAGGAGATAAGGAAAAAGTTAATTCAGTTTTAAGAAGTCTCTCTAGCTAGTCTTTAAAACTATCTTATCATAAAGCTAGTCTATACTTAATTTCTGAAATTTGTATTTTAGGATATTTTAATGTTAATATGAAATTTTTATTTAAACATAATAGGTAATATCAAGTAACTAGAAAAGGGAGAGTTAAATGTAGTATACTAAAGATAAGAAGGAGTGGTAAATAGAATTCCAAATATAAACATTGAAAAACAGTGTGTATATTAGATAAGAAAATTATTGGGGGTTATAAAGGTGGATTTTAAAATTAGATACAAAACTATAAGTTCAATGCTTGAACTATGTAAAAAGTTAAAATGGGGCAATATAGAAAAAAAGGAAATCGAAGATTTAATTGAACACGAGGATTATAAATTTGAATTTGAAAGATATAAAGGGAGAATTTCTGAAGAAGAATTTGCAGAATATTTCATTAATTTACCTAATATAAAGGAAGAAGAAATAACAAACAAAGATTTAAGGATACATCATAAATTTTATAGAGATTTACTAGAGAATTTAGATTTTTATATGGAAAAGGTTAGGGAATTAGATAAATTTACAGAAGAGTTATTTGAGCAGCAGATATCCATTGCACTAAAGGGGTTGCCAGAAGATATAAATTTGCCAGAATTGAATTTTATTTTTACGGTGGGAATAGGACAAAGCTTTGGATATGTGTATAAAAATGGAATGCATTTTGATTTTTTACAATTGGTTAAGGAAAAATCAATAGATGATTTTTGTGCAACTATAGGTCATGAGGTTCATCATGTGGGACTAAATACTATTTATGAGGAATTAGATTTGAATAATATGCCAATTGAAGATTTGTTTTATCTTTCTTTTTCTGGGGAAGGATTGGCGGTAAAATACTGTAATAATGCTGAGGGAGTTTTATCTAAGAGTATATATGACGGTCCTAAAAACAAAGGCTTGGATAAATTTACATGGGAATATCTAAACAATGATTTTTATGATACCATGAAACAATTTAAAGCTTCTATAAATTATATAAGAGCTGGTAATATTAATACAATGGGAGAACTATTTAAGTATATGGAAGATTACTGGATGAATCCATATGTAGAAGGTCAGGATAAAAACAATGATATACCTAAGCTAAAGCAGTTCAGAGTATATAGTTTTGGAAATGAGATTTGGGGAATAATACATGATTGTTTTGGAAAAGAAATGGTATATAAAACCATAAGAAACCCTGAAAGTTTCCGAGAGGTGTTTAATAAAGCTCTAGAAAAGCTTTCACATGAAGAATTTAAAATTTGATGATGTAATAAGTACAGGGGAGTTATTAATTACAATGGAAAGATTAGTGGAGAAATCAGGTGGGATTATAAATGCAAAGGCTGCAATTATAATATTCTTGACATAGTATTTTAAACTTCATATAATCATATAGGTAGAGGGAGTAACTTGCTTTTTTAAGTATCAAAGTCGTCAGTACGGAATATTTTCCCGGCTTTGTTGACAGTATTTGTTTAGTGAGACTCTACAATTAAGTTTTTTGTGTAAAAGACTTAATTGTAGAGTCTTTTTTTATAAAGTCAAAAGAAAAGGAGCATATTTATGGACAAAATAATACTTAATTATCTTAATTCGTTTCCTACTATTGTTTTAGTACTTATTATAGTTGGAATGCTGTACATTTTAAGTAAAGGGGCAGACCTTCTTGTGGATGAGGCAGTTGGATTATCAGTACGTTGGGGTATACCTAAAATGATAATTGGTGCAACTATTGTATCCTTAGGAACTACATTACCAGAGGTGGCTGTATCAGTTTTTGCAGCTTTAGAAGGAAACCCTGATTTAGCTTTAGGAAATGCTATAGGATCTATAATAGCTGATACTGGTCTTATCATAGGTATTGCCGCTATTATAGGTAAACTTCCTGTGGATAAAATCACTATAAATAGACAAGGAAAGGTTCAAATTTTAGCTGGTATTTTACTTTCTATAGTTTGTATGCCATTCTTTTTAAAAGGTGGAAAAAGAATAGGCATAATCCCCCAGTGGATGGGATGGATTTTTCTTGGTTTATTAGTATTGTATATTTACATATCTTTAAAATGGGCAAAAGGTTCAAAAGCAGAGGATGAGGCGGCAGCAACGGAAATACAAAAATCTGTTGTACTGCAAATTATCAAGATGGTTTTAGGGATAGTTCTTGTAATAGGTTCTTCTAAAATACTTATTCCTTCTGTTGAAATAACAGCTATAAGAATAGGAATACCTCAAAGTATCATAGCGGCCACTTTAATTGCTTTTGGGACTAGCCTTCCTGAGCTTATTACTGCTATAACTTCTGTTAGAAAAGGTCATGGTGAGTTGGCTGTAGGAAATATTATAGGTGCTGATATTTTAAATGTTTTATTTGTAGTTGGAAGCTCAGCTTCGGTTACAAAGGGAGGACTTTTAGTTCCTAAAAATTTTTACAAAATACAGATACCTGCTATGCTTATGATACTTATATGTTTTAGATATTTTTGTAAAAATAAACATGGTGATGTTATAAGCAAAGGAGAAGGTTTATGTCTCACATGCATTTATGGAGTGTATCTATTGTTATCATATGTTTGGATATAATGTTTTGTTGGGAATAAAGTTAATTCAATTGTGAAAAATTAGGGAGTAGGCACTTGGAAAAGATTCCAAGTGCCTATTATAATTTATTTAGGACTTAGATGCTGAGTTGCACAAAAATATATAAACGATAAATTGAATTTTAAAGTTAGTATTTATCCGATGACTACCTGCCGTAACACTCCCACTTCTAACAAAGTGGGAGATAACGGCAGCTACGTCACTGGATAACGATCTCTAACCTTCAGTTGGAGTAAAAACTCCATCTGAAGGTTAGAGATCTGTTTATAAAAATATCATCAAAAGTAATTAAAAAGAAAACACCAAAGTATAAACCACTTATAGAAAATATCTATAGAAAGACTAATATCTATTTAATTTACAAATTAGTACAAATATTTACAAAATATGATACGTATGATATATTAAGTACGGTCAGGAAAACTATTAATAATAATGGCTAAATATTGAATAAACCAATGAGGAAGGGGAAAAAATATGCATAAAAAAACGACATTTATCGCAATATTACTATCACTTATGATGTTGCTATCAGTTGGAGTACAAAATGAAGTTATGGGGTACGTATCAAATAGCGATGAGATTGAAGAGTATGTAAACATTCCAGATAAACTATTTTTAAAAGTAGTAAACAAGAACATCGATAAAAATAGAGCCGACGATGAAAAAGTAACTAAAGAAGATATGCTTAAATTAAAGCAATTAAGTGTTTATCAATCAGATGGCATAGATATAACTAAAGTAGATAAGAATTCAAAAAGAGAAAGTATTATACCGATGTATAAATTAGATACAAAATGGATGGTTACTAGAAAAATGAAGAGCATAGAGGGTATACAGTATGCTAAGAATCTTGAAGCTATTGAGTTATCAGAATGTGAGATTTCAGATATAACACCATTAAAGGATCTTAAAAAACTAAAATATATAGAAATAGGATTACTGATGTTTCACCTTTAGGTAATTTGACAGAATTAGAGCATTTAAAGTTATATAATAATTTAATAAGAGATATTAGTCCATTAAAGACTCTTACAAAACTTAATTATTTAGATGTTCATTTCAATGTTGATAACGATGGAAGTAATGGTATAACCAATGCTGATGTTGTTAAAAATATGCCTGAATTGGATACATTAGATTTATCAGCAAATCATATAACAAATGTGGATGCTATAGTTGGATTAAATAAACTTAGAGTTTTAGATTTTAGTGCAAATAATGTGAAGGATTATACAAATATAAAAGATAAGGTAGCTACAATGTTTTCTAAGCAACTTGATGAAGATAATAATCCTGAGGGAATAAGTTGCGGCTTCTTTGGACAGAAGTTAAATGTAAATCAAAAAGTTGTGATACCAGCTACAGGAGGAGAATTTACATTCAATAGTCCTTATTTAGGATTAGACGAATTAGCGCAAGAATTCGGATTGGATAATTTCTTTTTAATGTGCAATCCTTTATATGTGATAAATGGAAGGTTTGATGCTACTGAGGTTGAAGAATTAAGAGAAGGTGACAAAAAAGCAGAAGAAATGATAGAAAGTATAGAATATAATTCAGAAAATAAAACTTTCACTGTTAAGGTTAAACCAAACACTACAACTGAAAAGAAAAACTTAAAAATAGATGTTAACGCAACAACAGGGGAATTAGGTTTTATACTTACAGGTATAGAAATAAACCAAGAAACAAAACCAGAAGAAACAAAGCCAGAAGAAACAAAGCCAGAAGAAACAAAATCAGAAGAAACAAAGCCAGAAGAAACACAACCAGAAGAAACAAAGCCACAAGAAACACAACCAGATGTAAAATTAGGAGCAACACAAGAAGCAAAAACAGTTTCTACAGTTGTTCTAGGAAATAAAAAGACAAGCAATGAAAAAATCAGTACATTGCCAAAAACAGGTGGAGTATCAGAAGGTATGGGTGTTCTTTTAGGAAGCTTATTATCTGCCATAGGAGTTATTATGCTTCTATCTAAAAGAAGAAATTAATAAATAGAATAGATATAAAGATAGTCACTAACTTATTAAGATTAGTGACTGTTTTTTTTATACTTATTTTTAAAATTATACATTCTCTTATCTGCAGTATTTAGTAAATCGTTAATGAGCTGGCCATCTTCATTAAATGAGGAGATTCCATAGCTAAAAGAATAATTTATTTTGTTTCCTTTAAAATATATAGGTTTATTTTGCAAATCATTTAGAAGTTTATCCAGTTTATTTGTTAATTGTTCAGCAGTGCAATTAAAAAATATAGCTACAAACTCATCTCCGCCAAATCTGGCTAATATATCTTCTTTGTCTAGGACATTTGAACACTCTTCAGCAAAATTTTTAATTATGGCATCACCAGCTAAATGGCCAAAGTTATCATTAATATATTTTAGGTCATTTAAATCAAATATTGCTAAATTGAATGACGTTCTATTTGCTAATGCTTTATGAACAGTGACTTTAAGCAATTTATGAAAAGAATTTTTGTTATAAACGTTTGTTAAACAATCATGCTTTGATAAATAAATTTTTTCCTGATAAAGTAAGCAGTTAGATATAGCTATTTCCACATTAGTCTTTATAAATTCCATAATTTTAATATCGTCTAAATCAAAGGAGTTAGCTTTAGTTGAATCCACATTGACCACTCCGAAAAAATTATTGTTTACATATATAGGAGCTGTAATAGTTGATTTTATATATTTTGAATCCTCATCATTGGTGTCAATACGGTACAAAGTAATATCTGGGTCAGAGGTGTTATCAATTTTTACTATTCTATCTAGTTTACCATTGGTTCTTTGGTAAAGAAAGGATTCTTTTATTGGAATTTGAAAATTATTAATAGAACTACTTTTGAAGCCTACATGAGAAACGATTTTTAAAATTTCCCCTTGCTTAATCATAATACTGCCTAATTTAGCATGATTTATTGACTTTATAGCATTTTTTAGAATTAATTGGTATATGGAATATATATTATCTGTATCAATGATAGAATGACTTATTTCAATCATTAATGAGCTTACTCTTAAAATTCTAGATAGATGAAGTTGCATTTCTTTTTTGTGTGTAATATTAATCAAATGTGCTAGTATATACATTTTAGATTCATAGCTAACTAGAGTAATTTCATAATCAGCCCAAATAATATTATTATCTTTTGTTCTTATTTTTAACTCTCTTTTAATAATATTATTATTTTCTTTAAGCATAATTATAATATTTTTAATAGATATATTTTTAGGTTCCTCAATTATACATGAAATTAGATTGATTTTTTTAATTTCATCCATAGAGTAACCTAGTATTTGTTGAAATTTATGATTTATAAATAAAACTTTTTCATGGTTTAGTACTATAGTAGGC
>NZ_CABDWS010000048.1 GCF_901447495.1 Haloimpatiens lingqiaonensis | reverse complement strand
AGTTAGCTTTGCTATACTCTTTTTTAAGTAAAACTAAATAAAAACCATAATATAATAAGTGCTCCGCACTAAAATAATATTAGTGTTATTGAAAAACTTATTGGAAATTAGTTTCCGAATTCACTCATATAATTAGCTATAGAGTGGCAATCATATTGAATAATATTATTTAGCTCTATGTTTCTACCTTTATATTTTATTCTTTCAGCAAATCTTTCATTTATAGCAGCTATTAAAAGTTGCTTCCCTTCTTTGTTAAGCCAAACTCCTCCTTGAATATCATCAAACATTTCATTCTTAACTTTTCTTTTACTAAACAATTTAAATACTACCTCATCCATGTATCCCCTATACATTTCAATTATGTCAAAAGTCAATGCGGTTTTATTGTAATTGTCTGTATGTATAATTCCTATGTATGGATCTAAACCTGCTATTATACATGCCTTCTCAACATTGGAATATAATACTCCATATGCATAATTAAGCATACAATTAAACATATCCTTTGCTGGATTTTTACTTCTTCCTGAGAATTCATACTGCTTAGGTATCAATTTTCCTAACGCATTAAAGTATACTCTTCCAGCAGTTCCTTCATGACCTTCTATGCTATTTCTCACCTCATCAATAGGTTTGTCTTCTACTTTTAATATTTGCTGCCTTTGTTCTTCCATTTTAGATATAGCCTCTTCAATAACTTCTATTTTATCTTCTTTTCTATTAACTTTTAATTTTTCTAAATGCTTTATTTGGTTATCCACCTTTTGACATATCCATTCTTTTACCATTTTAGTTCCCAAATCCATATCAACAAGTTTTAATTGTTTTCTTCTGATTGTTGATATGCTACCTAATTTTGAATGCCACACTCTCCCGAATGGTTGCCCATTATATTCCAAAAATACTACATCTATATTATTTTCCATAGCTAACTTTAAAGCATCTGTACTTACCATAGCCGATGTAGTAATTAAAATTCTCTCCACCTTTTTGCAAGAATACTCATTTTTTTCATTACCTATTTTAATTTGAAATCTATCATTTACCTTACTTATGTAGGCTCCTCTTGAATTTATAACTAGTTGCATAAACCTCCCCCCTTTTAACACAACTACTTTAATTTGTATAATCATTTACTTATTTACATTTATTATACATTTAAATTTTATTGATTTCAAATTAATTTACTAAATATTAAAATAATTCTCTAAATTATATTCATATTTAAAATATAATCTAGAGAATTATTTTTAACCCTTTGTAAGAATACCTTCTTTAAGCTTCGCATACTACAACTTCGGTAAAAAATTATTTATGTTTCAATCCTTATTTTAGTGGAATATCTTCTTTAAGTACTCCTTATCTTCTCACGCTTACAGTTCCTAATTGGTTTCAATCCTTATTTTAGTGGAATATCTTCTTTAAGGGGAAATCACCGATATTATACTGCAATCCTACAACGTTTCAATCCTTATTTTAGTGGAATATCTTCTTTAAGACACCATGAATATCTATTAGTTCTTCCCCCCAAAAGTTTCAATCCTTATTTTAGTGGAATATCTTCTTTAAGTATAGCTTTTAACTACTAAAGGCATATGATAACTTTGTTTCAATCCTTATTTTAGTGGAATATCTTCTTTAAGGACAGAACAGATCATGGAATGTAACTGCAAGAATTGGTTTCAATCCTTATTTTAGTGGAATATCTTCTTTAAGAAATATGACCGCAGAGTTACCCAATACCGAAGAAGGGTTTCAATCCTTATTTTAGTGGAATATCTTCTTTAAGTAGGTTTGTTGCGGAAGATGGTAGAGTATTATGCAAGTTTCAATCCTTATTTTAGTGGAATATCTTCTTTAAGACTAAGTTTTCATCTTCAAGGGTTTTAAGTTTCTCTTGGTTTCAATCCTTATTTTAGTGGAATATCTTCTTTAAGAATTATACCTCTTGAGGTGGCTTGTCCCAACGGTTGTTTCAATCCTTATTTTAGTGGAATATCTTCTTTAAGCCTTTTGTGGGAGACTTTTATTTGGGGTTGAAGTAGGTTTCAATCCTTATTTTAGTGGAATATCTTCTTTAAGTAAAATTCCTTAACTATTCCACTGAATATATGAAATAGTTTCAATCCTTATTTTAGTGGAATATCTTCTTTAAGGCTAAATACATTCTAAGATCTACAGTAGTTATAGCTGAGTTTCAATCCTTATTTTAGTGGAATATCTTCTTTAAGAACTACTAAATTATGTGACTATACCTGCAGGTACTTGTTTCAATCCTTATTTTAGTGGAATATCTTCTTTAAGCATCATAATTCGTGTTTACTGATAACCCATACTCAAGTTTCAATCCTTATTTTAGTGGAATATCTTCTTTAAGCAGAGATTACTACAGATTAGTAGAATTAATTTTAGAGTTTCAATCCTTATTTTAGTGGAATATCTTCTTTAAGCCCCATTCAGTGTGCAGTACTTATTATTTTTATATAGTTTCAATCCTTATTTTAGTGGAATATCTTCTTTAAGAAATGATAATAGAAGAAGTAATTAGCTACTTAGAATGTTTCAATCCTTATTTTAGTGGAATATCTTCTTTAAGTTAACTCCTGTTATATGCTTTATATTGCATACACTGTTTCAATCCTTATTTTAGTGGAATATCTTCTTTAAGTTTAAGTCGCTAATTACTAACTTTTTACATGTAGAATGTTTCAATCCTTATTTTAGTGGAATATCTTCTTTAAGTTTAAATCCTCTTTTATTTTATAAGACTTATTTCCTAGTTTCAATCCTTATTTTAGTGGAATATCTTCTTTAAGGTCAAGTGTTTTTTGTAAGTTTTATTAATTTTTCTTGTTTCAATCCTTATTTTAGTGGAATATCTTCTTTAAGCTACTGCGTTTTTACTAGCATTGCCACCAGCTTTATGTTTCAATCCTTATTTTAGTGGAATATCTTCTTTAAGAGCCGATACGTGTGATTTTGATACGTTTAAATATTGGTTTCAATCCTTATTTTAGTGGAATATCTTCTTTAAGCTGGTTCAGGATATGAGTATGGGAGAAGTACGAAAGTTTCAATCCTTATTTTAGTGGAATATCTTCTTTAAGCACTATGCCTCCATTATATTATTATTTGGAGGGAAAGGTTTCAATCCTTATTTTAGTGGAATATCTTCTTTAAGTTACAAGCGTTGCAATATTGTACGCATTTAACTTAGTTTCAATCCTTATTTTAGTGGAATATCTTCTTTAAGCCATGTGGTAAATTTTCCACCATGGTAATGTTTTTGTTTCAATCCTTATTTTAGTGGAATATCTTCTTTAAGATTTTTTAATTTCCATGAGCGTTACCAGAAGCTATAGTTTCAATCCTTATTTTAGTGGAATATCTTCTTTAAGTAATTTATTTTTAATTTTTTATAGTCTAAAGCAAAAGTTTCAATCCTTATTTTAGTGGAATATCTTCTTTAAGTGTGTGTAGTTATTATGTGTAATATGTAAGTATAGGTTTCAATCCTTATTTTAGTGGAATATCTTCTTTAAGTTAGCCATAGCTTTAATATAGATAGTATACAGTATAGTTTCAATCCTTATTTTAGTGGAATATCTTCTTTAAGTTTTAAGATACCCTTCTATTTCTTTTCTTAAATCATGGTTTCAATCCTTATTTTAGTGGAATATCTTCTTTAAGCAATTTCCACTCCCATTTCCCATATTATCCAATTTGTTTCAATCCTTATTTTAGTGGAATATCTTCTTTAAGAATAAAAGATTTAAGCTAGATAATGTGTATTCTTAGTTTCAATCCTTATTTTAGTGGAATATCTTCTTTAAGAGCTTAACTCTTATAGCTCCTAACCTTTCAAGCTATTGTTTCAATCCTTATTTTAGTGGAATATCTTCTTTAAGTGCAATTCTTATAACTTCATTTGATTTAAACTTTTTGTTTCAATCCTTATTTTAGTGGAATATCTTCTTTAAGAATGTGAAAGTTCAATGCAAATAGCTCATGGCCATATAAGGTTTCAATCCTTATTTTAGTGGAATATCTTCTTTAAGCCTTTATAAGCTCTACATTCTTCTTTAAGATGGAGCTTCTTACAGTGTAGAAGAGCTTGCACTAATGTTTCAATCCTTATTTTAGTGGAATATCTTCTTTAAGTGCCTCCCATTAGTCACCATTGTCTCCTTCCTCTTTGTTTCAATCCTTATTTTAGTGGAATATCTTCTTTAAGAAGCACTCCAGTTTCTCCTGGCATTAATTCAGCAGGTTTCAATCCTTATTTTAGTGGAATATCTTCTTTAAGCCCAACTCGACACAATAACAGGAAACTTTTTGATTTGTTTCAATCCTTATTTTAGTGGAATATCTTCTTTAAGTATAGGTCATGTCATTATCTTTGGCATATTTCTCAGTTTCAATCCTTATTTTAGTGGAATATCTTCTTTAAGCTTTAATAGTAACTTCCAATCTTACAATGCAGCAACTGTTTCAATCCTTATTTTAGTGGAATATCTTCTTTAAGGACTCAGAACCGACACAGAATTAATTGCATGACTAGGTTTCAATCCTTATTTTAGTGGAATATCTTCTTTAAGTCAATTAGCTTTATTATTTATTATCCCAATTTTACCCGTTTCAATCCTTATTTTAGTGGAATATCTTCTTTAAGAAAATATCGTCTATTGTTATACCTTTTAACTTTTCGTTTCAATCCTTATTTTAGTGGAATATCTTCTTTAAGAAGAAGAATTACAAGAAACTTCCTACGAAAAACTACGTTTCAATCCTTATTTTAGTGGAATATCTTCTTTAAGTTTTCATGTGACAATTGTGGAAATATAGCAAAACAGTGTTTCAATCCTTATTTTAGTGGAATATCTTCTTTAAGTTTTACACCCACAATCTGAACATAATTGAGAACTTGGTTTCAATCCTTATTTTAGTGGAATATCTTCTTTAAGAACTTTTTCCGCACCACATTTATTTACATTATTTAAAGTTTCAATCCTTATTTTAGTGGAATATCTTCTTTAAGCAATACATTTTTTATTCTTTGTTTCAACATATCCTTGTTTCAATCCTTATTTTAGTGGAATATCTTCTTTAAGTTCAAATACTTGAACTTCATTGCTATTGCTCATTATGTTTCAATCCTTATTTTAGTGGAATATCTTCTTTAAGTTTGAATTCCTTGACCTTCTTGGGGAACAGTTTCAAGGTTTCAATCCTTATTTTAGTGGAATATCTTCTTTAAGACCCTTGCAATTGGATTGACTGCTGATATTAAGATCGGGTTTCAATCCTTATTTTAGTGGAATATCTTCTTTAAGAAGAAGCAGAAGAACTTCCAAAGTGGCTGCTTCCAATGTTTCAATCCTTATTTTAGTGGAATATCTTCTTTAAGTTTTCACCCCCTAAACAAAATATCTTAATAATTTAGTTTCAATCCTTATTTTAGTGGAATATCTTCTTTAAGCTTCACCCCCTTCAGAACTGCCGGCTGCGGGAAACTGTTTCAATCCTTATTTTAGTGGAATATCTTCTTTAAGTTTCACCAATAGAAGAAAAACCATCAACAACACTATGTTTCAATCCTTATTTTAGTGGAATATCTTCTTTAAGTTTTGGCAGCCTAACGAAGGGTTTTGGGGGACACTGTTTCAATCCTTATTTTAGTGGAATATCTTCTTTAAGCCTTCACCCCCTTCAGAACTGCCGGCTGCGGGAAACTGTTTCAATCCTTATTTTAGTGGAATATCTTCTTTAAGACTACCACCAACCGAACCTAATTCAGAAAGTTTATTGTTTCAATCCTTATTTTAGTGGAATATCTTCTTTAAGTCGCAATTATTGAGGCTTTTTTCAATAGGTTTTTTGTTTCAATCCTTATTTTAGTGGAATATCTTCTTTAAGTCTAAACGGCATAAGTTAGGAAGAACAGAAGAAACGTTTCAATCCTTATTTTAGTGGAATATCTTCTTTAAGTATTTTTTCTTTGCTCCTAGTGGGGCTACTTCTCTGTTTCAATCCTTATTTTAGTGGAATATCTTCTTTAAGGGGATTACAACCCAAATGCTTATGATGAATTGACAGGTTTCAATCCTTATTTTAGTGGAATATCTTCTTTAAGTGTTCATATTGCTTGGGCTATAATTGAATGGGTTTAGTTTCAATCCTTATTTTAGTGGAATATCTTCTTTAAGAATATAAATTTTATCTTTATATTTATTCCTAAATTCGTTTCAATCCTTATTTTAGTGGAATATCTTCTTTAAGAGAAGTGCATTTAGGTAAATATGTTAATGTATCAGGTTTCAATCCTTATTTTAGTGGAATATCTTCTTTAAGAAATACAATACAAACCAAGGCAAACAAGTAAAATGGTTTCAATCCTTATTTTAGTGGAATATCTTCTTTAAGATTTTCACCCCCTAAACAAAATATCTTAATAATTTAGTTTCAATCCTTATTTTAGTGGAATATCTTCTTTAAGCGCAAACGTTGTAGTTAATAATGTTAATTATGTTGGGTTTCAATCCTTATTTTAGTGGAATATCTTCTTTAAGCTCCAAATTTAGAAGAAACACTGGACTTCAAAGAATGTTTCAATCCTTATTTTAGTGGAATATCTTCTTTAAGTTTTAATTTTATTTGTCACACCTTTGTCACACATTGTTTCAATCCTTATTTTAGTGGAATATCTTCTTTAAGTTTTGTGCCTCATCTAATCCACTAAATTTATCCCTGTTTCAATCCTTATTTTAGTGGAATATCTTCTTTAAGGATTTCACACTAATCTTAGATGAAAGCAGTTTAATGTTTCAATCCTTATTTTAGTGGAATATCTTCTTTAAGTTCCCAATAATATTTTAAATGGTTTTGAAAGTCTTTGTTTCAATCCTTATTTTAGTGGAATATCTTCTTTAAGAAGCAAAAACGCTAAAACTTAACAAAAACAAGCAAGGTTTCAATCCTTATTTTAGTGGAATATCTTCTTTAAGAGTGGGATGAGGTTCAGAATGATTTTCCTGCTACTGAGTTTCAATCCTTATTTTAGTGGAATATCTTCTTTAAGGATGACGGATTTTGGGGGGCAATTGAAAACCATTTGTTTCAATCCTTATTTTAGTGGAATATCTTCTTTAAGCGCTCTTAACTGCAAAATCATAACCGCCAGTAGCAGGTTTCAATCCTTATTTTAGTGGAATATCTTCTTTAAGAAAAGGCTTATTAAGGAATTGCAAGAAAACAATAGTTTCAATCCTTATTTTAGTGGAATATCTTCTTTAAGTTTTGACGGCAAAAAATATCTACATAATTATATAGGTTTCAATCCTTATTTTAGTGGAATATCTTCTTTAAGTAATATTTTATAACTTTACAGAGGAAATGCAACAGATGTTTCAATCCTTATTTTAGTGGAATATCTTCTTTAAGCTTTTATGTCCATTCCAAAATTAGGTTTGTATGTGTTTCAATCCTTATTTTAGTGGAATATCTTCTTTAAGAAATGACATTGAAGCTGGAAGAGTTAATTTAACTAAGTTTCAATCCTTATTTTAGTGGAATATCTTCTTTAAGCGTAACTTTACCAATGTATATTGGGTTTTTGAGAAGTTTCAATCCTTATTTTAGTGGAATATCTTCTTTAAGACCGATTACTAATGTTATCACATTTAGTATTTGTACAGTTTCAATCCTTATTTTAGTGGAATATCTTCTTTAAGTTCCAAAAGCAGAAAAATTCAGTTTGTGTCAAGAAAGTTTCAATCCTTATTTTAGTGGAATATCTTCTTTAAGTTTTCCTATTCCTGCTGGAGATTGCTCAGCTTCTATGTTTCAATCCTTATTTTAGTGGAATATCTTCTTTAAGTTTAGCGCCTTCATCAATTGCCCTTATTTGTGCATAGTTTCAATCCTTATTTTAGTGGAATATCTTCTTTAAGTATTAGCATTAATAGGAGAATCAGTTTGGGAAACATGTTTCAATCCTTATTTTAGTGGAATATCTTCTTTAAGCATTATTAATCATATAACTGTGATTATCTTTTATATGGTTTCAATCCTTATTTTAGTGGAATATCTTCTTTAAGCCTAAAGAAATGTTATCTCAAATCAAGGAAGACTCGTTTCAATCCTTATTTTAGTGGAATATCTTCTTTAAGAAATTTCTATTTTTTGATTTATTAACAACAACATTGTTTCAATCCTTATTTTAGTGGAATATCTTCTTTAAGTTATAGGTTTTTTCTTTTTTTTATTTCTAATATCTTGTTTCAATCCTTATTTTAGTGGAATATCTTCTTTAAGAAAATATCAATTATTTTTACTAAAATTGTTTTAAAGTTTCAATCCTTATTTTAGTGGAATATCTTCTTTAAGCAAAAACACCCCCCTACAGGAATTTCAACTTTTTAAGTTTCAATCCTTATTTTAGTGGAATATCTTCTTTAAGAGGGCAGAAAATTAACAATAGAACCAAATAAATTAAGTTTCAATCCTTATTTTAGTGGAATATCTTCTTTAAGTCAATTATATCACCCCCAAAACTTTATAATATTATATGTTTCAATCCTTATTTTAGTGGAATATCTTCTTTAAGAAAAGCATATAGTACCCAAAACCAAGCAACAAATAGTTTCAATCCTTATTTTAGTGGAATATCTTCTTTAAGTTTAATCTGTAATTATAGATTAATTGTAAGAATTGTGTTTCAATCCTTATTTTAGTGGAATATCTTCTTTAAGCCTTATTAGCAGTTTCAACATCAGTTATATTATCTTGTTTCAATCCTTATTTTAGTGGAATATCTTCTTTAAGAATAACTCCTCATAATTAGAAAATCCATATTCTTCGTTTCAATCCTTATTTTAGTGGAATATCTTCTTTAAGGTTTTATGGACTAATTCATGATCCTGAGAACACCAAGTTTCAATCCTTATTTTAGTGGAATATCTTCTTTAAGCATGAATAATTCTTTTAAATTACGTATGAAAGAAGTGTTTCAATCCTTATTTTAGTGGAATATCTTCTTTAAGAATAGTTGCGAGTTATCAAGGCTTATTGGTAAGTAGTTTCAATCCTTATTTTAGTGGAATATCTTCTTTAAGCTTTTGGCATCCTGACGAAGGGTTTTGGGGTACACTGTTTCAATCCTTATTTTAGTGGAATATCTTCTTTAAGCGTAAAAAATATGTTCAATCTGTTGTTACTGGTTGGTTTCAATCCTTATTTTAGTGGAATATCTTCTTTAAGAATCACATATCCAATCGTGCGGAACATATTCAATATGTTTCAATCCTTATTTTAGTGGAATATCTTCTTTAAGTAGCAGGAAAATCATTCTGAACCTCATCCCAAAGAAAGTTTCAATCCTTATTTTAGTGGAATATCTTCTTTAAGAGGACTATGAGCAAAAGACTAATGAAGTTAATGTTGAGTTTCAATCCTTATTTTAGTGGAATATCTTCTTTAAGAAAACCCCAAAATGTAACATTAGAAATAACAAGAGGTTTCAATCCTTATTTTAGTGGAATATCTTCTTTAAGGTTACTGGACGCGATAGTTTTATTACTTTTACTTTGTTTCAATCCTTATTTTAGTGGAATATCTTCTTTAAGTAATACAGGCAAAAAATCACCCCCGTGACAATCGCGTTTCAATCCTTATTTTAGTGGAATATCTTCTTTAAGTCAACATCAGTTATATTATCTTTAAAAGTAAAAGTAAGTTTCAATCCTTATTTTAGTGGAATATCTTCTTTAAGGCTTAATTTTTTGCAATACTAGAGTTTTCAATGTGTAAGGGCATTTTGAAACTGAGTCAAAATAACAATTTTTCTATTTTCAAAGAACAAATTTCCTGTGTTTTTTTGCCTCTTTACATACTTTATATTTGCCCCAACCTTAATAATATAAATGGATTTGAGGTTTGTTAATTTTTTCTCACAATAAATTCTATATAATTATCTTCATATATTAATTATAGTCATCTATTCAGTTTTCATAAATATTAAAATAAACTCTAATATCCCTCTTCTTATTATACCACAATATCATATCTATAATAAAACAAAAAAACTTTTACAACTCACTAAAAATAGTTATATTAAATAATTTGTACCTTACCATACTACATATATCTTAATTTCAATTTATATCTAACTATCAAATTCCATATTTAAAAACCTTCACTACTTCACCACCACCCCCAACATCCTCGCCAAATCCGCCGCCTGATACATATTCACAACTGCGCCCCTTAACTCTGCTGCTTCTGAAGATATGACAATGCCCTCCAGCTGACTTGAAGTAAAATCAATTCCCTTTAGAGAGGTTTTAAAAAAGCTTGTTGCGATAAATTGAACCTTATCAAAAGAAACGGATTTTAATTTGCACTGAGTAATCATTGCTTCCGTTAAATCACTTTGTGAAATTGTGATCCTATCAAAATTTACAAAATCAAAATTGGAGTACCTTAAATTGCTATCTATAATTGATACATTAAAAAGGCTGCTTTCTATGAAATTCGCACCTACAGCTTTTATATCAATAAACTCACAACGATTAAAATAACCATTGCTAAAATTACTATTAGACAAATCACAGCATTTAAAAATAGTATCCATAAATGTACTTTTATCAAAAGAGCATTGTATTAATCGGCAGTTCTCAAAAATAACCTGTTTAAAACAAACATCAGAGAAATCAACTCCTGAAAAACTTACTCCCTTTATATGCTTATAGGTAATATCTGCCTCATCTATTTTGCTTTGTGATATTAAGTTCAGTAAATCATCGGTATTTTCTAGCCCCTCGCCAATCCTAGGTTTTATAATTTTCATTTTTCCAATTCCCCTCTTTTATATCCGTAAAATCCCCCTGCAATTAAAGCTATAACTGCCATAATTATTATTACTATTTTATATATTTTCTTCATGGCCCCTGTTTCCCCCGTTTATATCTTAGCAAATTGTTTAATTGATAATTTTTTATATTTTATACACTATTTACTTCTATATAGATTCTTTTTTTCCTTCAAACTTCCATTATGAATTTAGTCTAATAATAAATAACAGCTACCACACAGTAACCTTTAGCCAACAAGTAACAATTGATTAAAGCGTATTAATGGGATAATATATAATAAATTAAATGCAATAAATAAACTCCAGAAAATGCACCACATTAATACTGCTTAATGCTGCACTTTCTGGAGTTTATAATCCTAATAAGCAAAATAATAACTCTCAACCAAGTACTCCCTCTCATACTTAACCGCTAACTTATAAAGCTTTTCCTTCACCTTTTGAGGGTCCTTATATTCATCCATTAATTTTAAAAAATCTCTCTTTTCCTTGTCCGTAGCGCAATCTTTGAAATATCCTTGTCCTTTACTTCCAGCATTATATCCGGCTGATATTTTTCTATTTTTTTATAATAATTAAGGAAGTTTTCTGTTAGAACAAATTTAGAGTGAGACCCGCCCTTTTTATCTGGATCTTTATCTGAGTAGTGTATCTTCATGGCGCCGTCTTCTTCCTTCCAGGTGACCTTAACTCTTTTAAATATATCATCTATATAAGCATCGCTAAACCCTGATACATATGTGTTATTGTTTATATTACATTTTATTCCAATGGCACTTTTATTATTTCCTGAACATTTGCCTGTATTTTTACTATCTGGATAGTTTCTTAGTCCTTCTCTATTTGTCTCTTTAATGTCTGATTGATTTAGATAAGTGTCACGGTAGGTACATTGGTTATAACTCATTGTTGTCTCTTTAGCGTTTCCATAGTTTACAGGAGGATTCAACCTATGATGAAGATTATCAAATACCGCAGGTATGTTCAGTTTATGGCATATTTCTAAAACTTCTTCTATGTTGTAGCACTTGTCATCATTTTCAAGTATGAGTCTTTTCTTAGCACTTGGCGATAATTTTTGAAAGTTATCCACAAATCTTTTCATGGAAAGCTTTTTATCCCCATAAACTCCACCTATGTGTAAAACTATTTTGTGGGTATAATCAAGCTTTAATGAATCTAAAAATTTGCAATGATATTCTATGTCTCTTAAACTATTTTCTAAAACCTCACCGGAAAGTGAATTTAAAACCGTGTACTGGCCCGGGTGCATGGAAACTCTTATGCCTTGCTCCTTTATATACTGCCCAATTTCACTAAGCTGCTGCTTAAAAATCTCCCACCAAGCTATATTATTTATCCTGTGACTTCCAAAGGGAATTATATCCGAGCTTATTCTAAAAAGATATATGCCATTTTTCACATTACACTTCAATATGTTTTTTAAATCCTCTATGTTTTCTAAGGCACACTTAAGGAATCTCTCCTCAGAGAAATTTTTCATCACAAATCCCCTAGTGGTCTTATACGGAACCGTTAAAGGAATACAAGCATACCCTATTTTCATATAACTCAACCCCTTTTCATTGCTCAATTTTCAATGCTCAATGATCAATTAAGTTTCACACCTCTAGTCTTTCTTAAAACCCTTAACTCTCCAGCTATAATTACTATTTCATATTTGCTATTTACTTATTATTTTATATTTATTGCTTATTATTTTATATTTACTATTCGATATTCACCATTTATTATTCATTACTTCATATTTGTTATTTACTATTTATTATTTTTTATTTGATATTTTTTATTTACTATTTTATACCTTAATTTTCCCTCTCCACCCTTAATTCTAAACTCTCAATTCCTAATTTTTAATTCTTAATTATTAATTTCTATTCTTACTTCTTACTTCTTACTTCTTAGCTAATCCCATTACTTATCTGCAAATTTTATATTTTTATTTTATAACTGCGAAAGTTGAATTCTTAATTCTTAATTCTTAATTCTTAATTCCTAATTCCTAATTCCTAATTCCTAATTCTTAATTCTTAATTAATTGTCAATTGTCAATTGTCACTTGTCAATTCTCACTTCCTCTTCCCCTCCAAAAGACACACCCTAGTAACCACATCCCCGCCATACTTTTCCTTCAGCTTGTCAATTGCGCTGTCTAGTGCCTTTTGCTTTTCATCCTTTTCTATATCGAAAAAAGATGGCTGATAATACTTTTGATCTGTTAGGTCCGAAAGGTATATGCCTAATCTTCTTATGGGTTCCCCATTCCAAAGTTCATCAAAAAGCTTCAGTGACACGTCCATTATGGTCTTGGTGGAATCCGTAGGGGTAAAAAGCTTCTTTTGTCTTGAAAAGGAAGTGAAATCACTTAGTGCCATATTTACTGAAACCACATAGCAGCGATTTTCAGATTTTCTAAGTCTAACGCACAGTTCTTCGCAAAGAGATATTAAAATCTTGTGTGCACTTTCCCTGTCCTTCACATCAAAGGCAATAGTTGTGGAATTGCCCATGCCCTTTGACTTAACCCTAGAGTTGTCCTCCACTGGTGAATTTTCAATGCCCCTGGCATAATTCCAAATGGTCACCCCGTGGCTTTTAAGCCTATCCCTAACCAAATTCACATCATATTTTGCCAATTCCCCTATGGTGTGTATGTTCATTTTGTGCAGCTTTGGCACTGTGGCTTTTCCCACCATAAAAAGTTCTTCTACAGGAAGGGGCCACATTTTTTCTTCTATTTCCTCTGGATATAATGTATGAACTCTATCAGGTTTTTTAAAATCTGATGCCATCTTTGCCAAAAGTTTATTTGTTGAAACCCCAACATTTACAGTGAAACCCAGTTCATTTTTTATATGGTCTTTTATCTTATAGGCTAGGTCTAAAGTTTCATTTTTTCCCTTAACCATGTTGGTAAAATCACAAAAACACTCGTCTATGGAGTATCTTTCCACTAGAGGAGTGTAACTTTGCAATATTTTTAACATATCCGCACTGTATTTAAGGTACATTTCATGACGTGGAGGAACTACTATAATTGAAGGGCATTTTTGCACTGCCCAATATAGGGGTTCCCCTGTTTTGATGCCAAATTCCTTAGCCATTTGAGACTTGGCAAGAACTACACCTCTTCTGCTTCTAGGGTCTCCTGCTACCACTGAGGGAACTTCCCTTATGTCCTGACCACCCTCAGTTTTAAGTCGCTCCACCGCCTCCCAAGATAAAAAGGCGGAATTTACATCTACATGAAAAATAACTCTATTCAATGCACTACCTCCTTTTACACTCTTTAACCTTAAAAGACATTGCAGATTTTCAAAAACGTTCTTTAATTTTCTATACGTTCCACACATCCGAAACCTTGAGAGTTTTTAGCTCCTATGCCTGATTGATAGGCTAGGTTTAAAAGCTCTGAAGCTCCTCTCATTACAAACTCGCCGCTCCAAGCTTTTATAACTATTCCGTTATATATAATTACGCTTTCCTTAGGTTTTTTTCTGCTCAAAGGCTCTATAAAAAATCTAGTATCCTTTGGCATATTGCCATAATATAGTTTGTACTTATTTATTAAATTCTTTCTTATTATTTCACTAAATTCCTTTTCATCTGGACTGTAGTAACAAGTTTTATTCTTGCCCTCCACTTTGAAAAGTTTATATACAGTTATTGGTGATTTAGTATACACCTTTATTTCCTCTTCCTTCACAGAATAAAGTGAGGTTTCTATATTGTGTATTTTAATTTCTTGATTTAATATTTTTATGTTTTCTCTCAGTACCAGTGAATTTACTATGCTTGTAAGGAATTTATCCTCATAAGAAGATATAAGTAAATTTGTACCGCTATGATAGGTTATTTTTTTATTGGTTGTATCCATGGTAAACCTACCTTGCAATTTTGAAAAAGTATATAAATCCCTGTTTCTCATTTGCTTTTTGAAATTGTCATCACTTATAAGATCATTGCCTCTTACATTTTGTACACAACTTAATATGGCCCCGTTTATTATGTGATTATACTGAATCGGCAGCTTTATAGGTTGTTCTAATTCTAAGTTTATAGTAGCTCTCATCTTGAACCTTCCTTCGTTTAATCCATTAGACTATATTTTTTATTATCCATAATATAATAAGATGTGCAGGATAAAAAGTATAAAATAAATACTTCATGCTTCTACCTCTTTCACCATTATATCTCTTAATAAGAAATAATGAAAGCAATGAAATACTCTGCATAAGTAACCCCAAAGAATTCGTTAAAACCCCGCTGATGTTCTCTCCCCTGCTTAATGCACTTAAGGCACCTATTGAAAACATCACCGCCACAAATATTACATTTAAAAACACCTGCTTTTTCACCAATGTTTTAAAATCCTCACGATATTTATAAAAAAAGTATATAGTAAATACTCCATAAATTCCATAATACATAAAAACGGACATTTGATATTCGGGTATAGCCCCTCAAATGTCCTAAGTATACCACAAATGAACTGCCACTGAAACAAGCACTAGTATTAATTATCCATAATATATTTTAATGTCTTTTTAAAATTATTTTACTCCAATCCCATCTGTATTTTGGCCTTGCCAGCTCCTTTAAAAACTCCCTTTGAAAATTAACTATCTTTGTTTTTATTTTCTATTTCATCCCAACTCCACTTCTTTTTTGGCTTACCAATATTATCTTTTATCTCCTTCTGGATATTTCTAAACATGCCGTAGCTAAAAAATAAAGAAACAAAGCCAACTATGGTACTTGTAGTTATACTATTTTTCCCAAATTCAATATCTTTTTCTATTGCCACTCTTTTTTCTGAGGATATCTCTTTAACGCTTTTTAAATAATCCATCTGTCCTTTAGTAGCGCTGCCCTGCTACACACCATTTAATGTGCATACTAATGCCACTATTAAAAACCCTATAAACACCATGTTTTTAAATCCATTGTCACTGCCCTTGTATTGAACCACTAATTTTCTAAATATAAATGTAGCACAGATAATAGCTAGAATTACATTTAGTACAATTATAAAAGATATCATATAGGCCCCTCCAAAATAAAATACTTTTATTACATTATACCACTTTTTGAATTTTTCTGAATATTTCCATAATATACTTTTTCTTTGATTTCCCATAATTTTATGGAAATACCATTCATTTTCAGCTTTTATCTCTATTTTTTAGTGCATCATTATATTTACCAGTTATTCACTGAACTTTCGCATATAAATTTTAAGTTCTACACTATACAAGGTAAGAGGTAAAAGGTAAGAAGTATTACTTACAAATTAATTATAAAAAGCTCTTAGAGTTTTATCCTTACCTCTTACTTCTTAGCTATTAGTTAACTGCATTATATTCTATTTCTTGCAAAATTTGTTTTTCTACTTTCTCTATATTTGGAAGATAGCTTTTTAAAAGTTTCATTTTACCCTTTAATGTGTATTCCCCAAGAAAGGCAGGTATCAAAATACTATCTCCTTTACTTATAATCTCCTTTTGGCCAGCGTATTCTATTTCTCCCTGTCCTTCCACGCAAGTGAAGGCAAAAAATCTCTCCTCATCACTTTTTTCTGTGCATTGTTTTTCTATATTGTATAGTTCTAAAGAGAAATCCTTGCAAAGACATAAATAAGTCTTTTCGTATCCATCTTTTTCAACTTTTATGCCATTTCTTTTCTTTCCCTGTAAGCTTAAGTCTATAACATCTAGAGCTTTTTCTATATGAAGTTCTCTTCCCCTATTGTAGTCATAAACTCTATATGTAGTGTCACTATTTTGCTGTATTTCGGCTATTATAACCCCTTCTCCTATTGCATGAATAAGCCCGCTTTTTACAAAGTAAACATCGCCTTTTTTAACAGGTATTCTGTTCATGTATTTATCTAAATTGCCATCCTCCACTGCTTTTTTAAATTGTTCTTTGGTACAGTTTTCCTTAGTGCCTACCACTAAATTAGCTCCTTCAAAGGCTTCTACCACATACCAAACCTCTGTTTTTCCCATTTCCCCTTCTTTATCTTTTGCATAATCATCGTTTGGATGCACCTGCACAGATAGCTTATCTTTAGCGTTTATAAGCTTTATTAAAAGAGGAAACCACTCCTTATTTATCTTTGTTCCTATAATTTTTTCTCCGTATTTATCTATAATTTCATCTAATTTCATTCCTTTAAATTTTCCATTAGCTGCTACACTAATGCCATTTTTATGACAAGCTATATCCCAGCTTTCACCTATATTGCCTTCTGGAAGGTTATCTCTAAACTCTTCCAAATCCCTTCCTCCCCATATTTTTTCATAATATAAATTTTCAAATTTTAATGGATACATAATATCACTCCCTATTACCTCTATAATAACATTGCACTGTTTTATCATTTATTTCTTCTTAAAATATTACTCAGCTATGCTGTCTTCTATAATACCATTATATTATTTTATCACAAAACTTTTACCAAAACCCTAGAATAATCTATGACAATTAGTACTAATGCATACGATTATCCTCAACCGGTATTACATTACTTGAATTATGAAATTTCTCTGTAATGACTTGCATAAAAGCAAAGAAACTATTTAAATTTAATTTTAGAAATTCTTCTTTTAGACAGATAAAATTATCGTAAGCCTGGCAAGGACGCCAGGCTAGCGAACCTGAGGCAGGACGCTGAATGTGAGCGTTAGATAACTTTATATGGCTAAAAGATTAGAATTTCTTAAATTAAATTTATTGTTTCGAGCTTTTATGCAAGTCATGGAAGAGAAATTTCATAATTCCACCACATTGTACCCTTTTGTGCTTTGATCATGGATATTCAATACTCTATGAAAAAAGGGGCAAGAATTTTACTTCTAGCCCCTTTTTAAAATTATTGACTATTTTAACAAGCCAAATTTAAATCCTATTATACCTATTGCAAATAATCCGAATATAATCCAAATTGGATTTACCTTTTTCTTTAGAAGTTTCATACATAAGAATGTTAATAGTAATGGTACTAGTCCTGGTAATAGCTGATCTAGTATACTTTGAACTGTAGTTGTAACCACTTCACCCTTTTGGTTAGTTATCTCTGATATAACCAATGGAATGTTTACAGTAGTCCACTTACTTACTAAAGCTCCCATTACAAATAATCCAAGTATTGAAGCTCCTTCTGTTAACTTCTGAAGTCTGTTACCACCCATGTCTTTAACTATATCAGTACCCTTTTTGTATCCATATTCTATTCCATACCATCTAAATCCTAAACGAATAACATTAAATAGCACGAAGAATAGTAAAGGTCCAAGTATGCTTCCACCCATAGCTAAAGATGCACCAAGTGCTGCTACTACTGGTCTTAAAGTTCCCCAGAATATTGGGTCACCAACTCCTGCCAAAGGTCCCATAAGTCCTATTTTTACACCGTTTATAACACCATCGTCTATGTCAGCACCATTAGCTCTTTGCTCTTCCATAGCTGCTGTAACTCCAAGAATTGGAGCTGTTACGAATGGTTGAGTGTTGAAGAATTCCAAGTGTCTTTTTAATGCTTTCTTTCTATCTTCACCTTTGTATAACCTTTTTATTATTGGTATCATTGAAAAACAATATCCTAAAGCCTGCATTCTTTCAAAGTTCCAAGAACCTTGGTGGAAGTTTGAACGAATGAACATATTTATACGATCTTTTTTAGTTATTTTCTTTTCTAAATCCTTATACTTTTCCATTCTAATCCCTCCTCTTCCTAATCTAACTCATCATCTAAATCATCATCTAAATCTGATTGTACAGCTCCTGCTGGTGCTGCAGCTACTTCTACCTTGCTGTATTTTGGATTTAATTGAATATATACTATCGCAAATACTGTTCCTAAAATTCCTAGTGCAACTAGGTTGAAGTTTGTAAATGCTGCCACTACAAATCCTAAGAAGAAGAATGGCATTAAGTATTTTGCTTCCATCATGTTTATAACCATGGCATATCCAACAACTACTATAAATCCACCGGCAACTCCAAGTCCTCCAGTGATCCAATCTGGTATCGCATTAAGCATGTTTTGAACTACATTTGTTCCAACGAACATAGCTACTAAAAGTGATGGTATTGCAACACGCAATGCCTGTATTAGTAATGCCCCTATATGACATCTATCTATTCCCGCAAGATTTCCCTCTTCAGCGTATTTGTCAGCTCTGTGCTGGAATATAACTGTTAAAGTTCTTGCAAATATAGTCAATACTTGTCCTGCAGCTGCTATTGGAATAGCTACTGCTATACCAGCTCCTATGCTTTGTTTTCCTGCTATAACTATTATAGTGGAAATAATACTTGCAAGGGCTGCATCTGGTGCCATGGCTGCTCCTACGTTCATCCAGCCTAATGCCATCATTTCAAGAGTTCCACCTATTATAACACCTGTTTTTAAGTCTCCTAATATAAGTCCTATTAACGTACATGCCACTAGTGGTCTATGAGTTTGGAATTCATCTAAAACGCTGCCCATACCAGCAATACATGCAACTATAAATACCAATATAATTTGTATAGTGCTAATTTCCATTATTTAGCCCTCCTTTTAATTTTGAATTTACTTTTTAATTATTTTTATGTTAAATTTCACATGTTACATATGTGGTAAAAACCTTTACACATTAATATTTTTCATAAATTTGACTATTTATAAACTTAATTGTACAATTTATTTGGCATATGGTGAAAACCATTACTTTATTCAGCATAACTTCATAATATGGGGGCATATTATGAAGTTATTTTTTAATCTTGTGATGCATATTTTGTACTGTATAAGGAAATACAGAACTAAGCTATCAAATATACCTTTATTAAAATTTTTCTACTAAAGTTTTTTTATTAAATTTCTTCTATTAAAATTTTTTTATTAAAGTTTTTCTATTAAAGTTTTTCTATTAATGGCATTATGTCAGCTTTTGAATCTGTAGCAACTTTTCTTATTTCAAGCTCTATTCCTCTTTCATTAAGCTTTTTAAATGCATCTACATCCTCATCATTTACAGAAACTGCTCCTGTTATTTTTTTCTTTCCTTCTTTGAAAGACATACCGCCTATGTTTACGCTTTTTATATCCACTCCATTTTCAACTAAAGTTAAAACATCTGATGGATTTGTGAAAAGAAACATAACTCTGTCATTTTCATATTTAGGGTTGTTGTAAACTCTAACTGCTTTTGCTAAATCTACCACGTGTGCCTTTATTCCTGGAGGCGCCACCTGTGTTAAAAGGGTTTTTCTTATTTCATCTTGAGCCACATCATCGTTGCAAACTATTATTCTTGAACATTTAGTTTCTTTTGTCCATATAGTTGCCACCTGGCCGTGAATTAATCTGTCGTCTATTCTCGCTAATACAATATTCATTATAGATCATCCTCCTCTTGTGAATTCATTATTTCTTTAAAAGCCTTAATGCTTTCCACTCCGCTATTCTTAGCTATATTAACTAATTCCTGCAGATTAGAAAAACTTCTTGAACCATAAACTTCTAAAAGCATTGGTAAATTTACACCTGTTATTATATCCATATTTTCTTTTCCTATAGCAATTCTACTTGCTGCATTAAATGGACTTCCTCCAAAAAGGTCTACCAAGAAAAGTACTCCATCCTCAGTATCTAATTTGTTTAAAAGCTTCGTATATTTATCCATAAGGTCATCAGAGCCCTCACCTGGTTTAAAAGTTACATATCCAACATTTTCTTGTTGACCAAAAATCATTTCTGATGATTTAACTAATTCCTCTGAAAAATTTCCATGAGTTCCTATTATTATAGCTACCACAACTTCTCCTCCTTTACATACACTTTATTTTAAAACTTACTGTTTTTATCTACCAATAATTTCCACGCATAAATTTTAATTTCTACCTTAAATCAACAAGCATTTTTAATTTAAAATGTAAAATTTAAATTAAATATTAAAATTCCGTAGGAATTTCGAGTTTGCTCATTCATTGTCAATTGTCAACTGTCAATTCTTAATTCTTAATTATTAATTCTTAATTCTCACTTCACTCTTACGCATATATTTATAGCAAAGTCTGTGCCAAAAAAGTGTATCAAAAAACGCCGCTTGCTAAAACCCTTGAAAGTCATAACCTAGCGACGTCAATTTTTTTATTATTTTTTACCTTTAATACACTATTTTAAATTTGAATACACTTTTGTAATCCTTTAACCCACTATAAACATATATTAATACTGTCTAATTACCTTATTAAGTAAATTATCATCCACATAAGCAATGGTGCATCCTCTGAAATACATAAATAGCTTTATAGACAAACCTAGCTTTATAGATAAACTATAAAACTACATAAACATCTCAACTATATAATAAATTTCATCTTCCGTTAGCTGTATATTTAGCTTTTCTTTAAAAATATCACAAGCACCTTTTACTACTTTAAGCATATCCCTATGGATTTTTTCCTTGTCATATTTGTATTCCAACCCATCCTTTATAACCATTCTCTCCAAAGCACAAGCCGTGTGAAGCATCAATCTAATTTTCATAGAATTTGAAAACTCTTTTTCAAAACTTTTTTCTAATACACTTACAAACTCTATTAATACACTAATAATCTTTTCTGGATTTAAGTAGGTTAAAAACTGCTTCAAACTATCTTCACATAGCTCTTTAACTACTATATTTTGCTGCTCATGCCCCTTATCTTGCTTATTATGACCTCTTACTATATTTTTAATTATATTTTCTCCATCTCCATTAATTAAATTCTCCAGCGATATGAAGGGTGCTTCTATTTTAGGATTTATTGCACCTACTGTTGCTAAAATAGGCTGTTCCTCTGCTATTTTATCCAAATCTTCCTTCATGTTTTTAATACCTATAGGTACTATTTTTACTGGTTTTTCTGATACATTGCGTACAATATCCTCCACCAGCTTTTTAAGCTTTAGGGCAGCTCCTTCTCCTGTGGTGCATAGTGTTACTATTACCCCTTCACCAGGTTTAACTTTTTCTTCAATTTGACTTGTGTATCCCTTAAAATCCTTTAAAGAATTGTATATACTATCTAAGTCCATTTCAAATATACTTGATTTTCTAACAGCTTCTAAAACTAAAGGAGTAGACACCATTTCTAAGGTTCTAGTTTCTATACCTGTTTTTTCAGTAATAATGCTTCCAAACCCTGTAAGTGACCCCATGTCTACTAGTATCAATGCCCCCTTGCCTCTCTCCCTTTCCTTTACCTTTTCAGTGATCTTCTCTAAAATTTCTTTTGGACTTACTTCTAGGGGCATATCTATAGCCTCTACATTTTCATCCTCCAAAAGCTTTTTGACTACACCCACCATGCTGCTAGCAGTGCTATTGCCGTGAGCTGCCACTATTACTGCAACCCTGCCCGTGTTTGTAGTGTCTCCTGCAGAACTTAAAAGCAACGTTAAGTACATGACCTCAGGCTTTGGAACTTTAATTTTAAATCTTTCCTCTATCATGGTTTTTACTTCTACTGCAACCTTGTATTCCTTAGGATTATCCTCAACTATGCTGTCCACATTAGTGTGTTTAAGTTCTGTTTTTTTCTGTATTCTATTGAAGAATGCACTTAAATGAAGGCTTAATGCATATAAAAATCTATCAGTAAATTTTCTATTTAATCTTTCCTCTGCCACCTTTTGAACTTCTTCTGCAAATGCAAGTATGTCATTATCAACAATTTTTAATATTCTCTCTCTATTTTTCCCATCTGTCTTAAATTTATCATAAAAACATTTAATATGTACATTTATATCTGTGGTTATAAATTTGTTTATGCTTTCATTGTCCATGCCCTCTTCTCTTAGCACCGCGGCTTTATCCTCAATTATTTTATAAAGGTTAAATGGAGGTTCGTAAGGATCCTCTTCTATAAGTTCTTTGTAGCCTTGAGGTGTTATAACCAAATGACTTGGCACTAGTCTCCAAAGCTCTTCTGATTCTTTTCTTCTAGCTCCCATGGAAATAAGCCCATTTTTAATGTTGTTTGGCAATGTTTTAAAATCTATTTCTATACAGTTATCTGTATTTATGCTGTTTAAGAAGCCCTTTGCACATATGAGCTGAATATTAGATTTAAGCTGTCCTATATTTCCATAGGATGTACTGCCTATTAATGCCTTTACTGCTTCTGAACTTATCTTTATGGCCTTATTCACCCTATGCGCCTCATTAGACAATAAGTGCTTTATTATGTCTACCTTATCTTCCATAGGCCTTTCATCAAAATTCGGTATGGTGATAGTTATTGGGATTCTTCTTATAAATGTTTTTAAAAGTGCTGAGGCAGGATCTTCTGTAGTGGCTCCTATTATGAAAACATTGGCCTTTCTTTTTCTCTCTGTTTCCCCTAATTTGTTGTAGGTGCCTGTGTCCATGAAATAAAATAACATTTCCTGCCCTTCTGGTGGCAATCTGTGAATTTCATCTAAAAACAGTATTCCCCCATTGGCCTTTTCCACCAAGCCTTGCTTCTCTGTATCAGCCCCAGTAAATGCTCCTTTAATATGTCCAAATATATGGGATAATAATAACTGCGGATTGTTATAATAGTCTGCGCAGTTAAAAACTACAAAAGGCGCATCCTTAGATAATTTATCTATATATCTAGCATAGTTATACATCATATTGGCAAACAGTGTTTTTCCAACTCCAGTTTGACCCACTATAAGAGTGTGCAATCCATTGGGAGGATACAGTATTGCTGCCTTAGCCTGTTCTATCTGATTCTTAAGGCTGTTTTCTGCTCCTATAAGATAGTGAAAAGGCGATATCTCCTGGTTTGCTTCATATTTCCCTGTTATTTCACTTATATTTTCTAATTCCAAAATTTCCTCTGGTATTTTCTTTTGTATTAAATTTTCAAGACTATTTCTATGAAAATACAATACAGGCCTTCCCTTTATTTTTATTAATTTTCTCATTCTGCAAAGTTCATTTAATTCCTTGCTGGCATTATTTCTAAGTATATTTAGATCCTCTCCTATTTCCTGAGCACTAAATCCCCCTATTTCCTTAAGCTTATCCATAGATACATTCTCTGATTTTTCCTTTACATAATTGTATATCTTATCTATTCTTTTCATATGTTCACCTTCTTTCGTTACAATAATCATAACCCAGTAAGTTTTATATTTACATATTATAAACAGAGCTCTAACCTTCAGATGGAGTTTTTACTCCATCTGAAGGTTAGAGATCGTTATCCAGGGACGTAGCTGCCGTTAACTTCCACTTTTTTAGAAGTGGGAGTGTTACGGCAGGTAGTCATCGGATCAATTTAACCCACACAAATCACTGAAGTTTTGGGTCATTTTCTGTAAAATTTAATTTTGGTGTTACCACATATAATATACTTTTACCTAAATAATATAATTTTACTTATACAATTTAATTTTACTATAATACTTGTTGTATTGATACATTTTAAATATTAGTCAGCAATTCATAACTGAATTAATATTATTTTACTGTTAATTTGTGTTTTTCATTTGGGATAGCTTTTAACTTAACTTCTTTAATTTAAGAAGTTGAAATACCAATTGTAGATTCAAATTCCTTGACAGGAATATAGTTACAGTGTTTCACACTATATTTGTCCTATAAATAACTTGAAAATTTTTCTAAGAAGCTAATTTCAGCTCATCAAGTATTAATTCTATGGGTACATTGTTTTTAGCTTGCTCATAAATAAAATGCACTAATTCTTTAGCCGCTAGGCTTT
>NZ_CABDWS010000047.1 GCF_901447495.1 Haloimpatiens lingqiaonensis | reverse complement strand
GTTATAGCTATTACTGGTATTACTGAATACCAAAAAAAAGTCATATATTCTGGTGAAATCTTAAAGTCCAACCTAAGTAATAATGCCAAGTATAACGATGCAGCAATGAGTATTATATCGTACAGTATGAAACTTCTATATCTTTTCATAAATTCACATCCTCTTCAATTTATGTTGCATAAATATTTCTTTATAACCTTACGTTTAAATTTTACATCATTTTAAAAATAATTCAACTTTAATTATAGTGCTTAAACTCCATATATACAAACTTTATTATTGAATAACTAAATTTTTTACAATTAATTCATATATTCATATTTAACTAATCTATTAAATTCTTTAATTTCACACAATAATTTAATATTTATAATTTAACTATATGTAATTCGTCTTTTAAAAACTAATGAAAATATCCACCCCTAAGCATCCCACAGATATTTAAGAGGTGAATATCCAAAAATCAATAAATTCCTTATTAAAAATTGCTTATTTTATTTAAGATATTAATTTTATTATATTAATATCTTCTATAGTTAACCCTTAGTTAACCCTTATCTTCATCTCCTCAATACACTTCAATATATTAATCTTCAAAACCATTTTAGTTTGGTTGTCTATATATATATCCACTCCGTGGGGAATAAGTATGCTGGCTGCTGCACCAAATTTTCTTAAAAGTAAAATATCGTAATCTTCCTTTTGAATATTGTTATAATTTTCTTTTAAGGTTTGCAAAATCCCCTTACCCTCTTCTATGCTCACCTCACCGGATTTAATAAACTTTTCTAATATATACATGTGTAGAATTTTTTCAAAAGAAAGAGCAAGTCCCAAAGGATATAGCTGACTATATATATTCATGGTCATTTCTGTAACTAAATTTCTTCTTAAAACTTCATCCTTACTAAAGGAGATATCCTTCAAATTAGGTGTAAACATGTGGGCAATTTCATCTAATGATAAATCATCCTTCATATTTTTTATTACATTGATTCTATCTAGTATTTTATCTTTAGGAAAAAAGGTTTCCTGCCCTGTAAAGGATGATTTCTTAATAAACCATTCTTCTGGAATTAGTTTCTTTCGCTTCCATCTATACAATTGTCCGTAGGATATACCCGTTAAATCTAAAAGTTCCTTTTTAGAAATCAAGTCCTCCTCCATCTTATACTACCTCCTTCCTCTTACGGTACACACATATTACACTCCCCAATAACTACTCCCCAGTCCCCAACTGGTTCTAATCCCTATTCTCCAGTCACTAAGATCTATTCTCCAATAACTATCCACTACTCCCTCAGGTTCACCACTAACTAATCTTTACTCACTTCAAAACAATTAGATACAACATTCTATCTTACATAAATTATCATTGTAAGTATTCCTCTATACCTGTCCCTTACTTTCTAACACACTATTTTTTTCCTCTATCACACTAGCCCTCTAGCCCACTAGCCCACTAGCACCCTAATTCGGCCCTCTGGCCAACTAGCCCCCTAATCTAGTGTGTTCCTAATATTCCCTTATCTCTGCATTTTCTATCTATTCTTAAGAATATCCAATTTCCTAAAATACAACACACTATCATAGACACAATAAGTATTATAAATTCAATTTTTAAAGAAAACAATGGTTTTTGATTTATTAATATAACTCTGTTACTGTCATACATATAAGTAAGTGGTATAGCTAGTGATATAGCCATAAATGCCTTTGGAAGTACTTTTATAGGGAAAAAGCTTCCTGACATAGCATTGATTATACTGCTGCTTAAATCTATTATTGGGTTTGCATTTTTAGCTATTAAAACCAGTCCCGCTATAGCAACACCTATACCCATAAGGCCAATTATTCCTGGTATTATGAATGCTACAGCCTTTAAAATGTCACCTGTTACTCTAAATCCAAAGGCAAAATGGCATATAACCCCTGTAATAATAATCTCTATAGTAGTTATAAGTAATTTAGATAAGCTTTTGCTTATTAAAAGGCTTATTCTACTGGCAGGAGCAGACCAATTGGATTCCAAAACACCCTGCTGCATTTCTTCTTTAAGAGAAAATCCAATAGACCAAAACACCGTTTGCACATAGCTCATTACCATATATCCAACTACTAAAAATCCCATAAAATCTGAATTACCAGTGTACTTAGAAAATCCAGTCATTTCTCCATTTACAGAAAAGCTTCTACCCATGAAATAGAATGGTGTAAGCCATATCAGTGGATCAAAAAAACTAAATATAACATTAATAGGATATCTAAAATATATTTTCATGCTTATTATAAATCTCGCTCTGTAAACATATAACTTTCTTAATAACTTTTCCTTCAACTGATTCACCCCCTAGAATCTTCCTAAAGCCCCTTGATTTTTTACTTTCTTTTCCGTATATAAAAAAGCAAGTCTTCCTAATACGAAAATAGCTACTCCTAAAATTAAACACATTATTATATTAAAAGAAGCTGCCTTCAAAGTCTCACCATTAACCATCAACTGTCTTGCTGCTATTATCCCGTAAGTAAATGGAATACATTTAGATATGCTCTGCATCCATAAAGGAGTTATTGCTATTGGAAAAGTTATTCCACAAAGCATCATTATAAACCCTCTTACAAACTGTACTGCAGTATTAGTTTCCTTTGCCCATAAAACTAAACTAGCAAATAAACATCCTAAGCCATATATACCTGGAATCATTATTAAAAATATTAAAAACCAGTGTATAATGTTTCCTGTAAAATGAACTCTGTATATAAATCTATACTCTAAAACGGAGATTACATTTACGGTAAAAGCCTCAATCATAGATACAAGTCCTGCCCCAACTAAATAATCAAATTTATTTATAGGACAAAGCCAATTAGACTCTAAAGTACCTCTCATCTGTTCCTCTCTTAAAAAAGTTCCAAAGCCCCACATAGTTGAATTTACCCACATCCATAGCATGGTTCCAACCACAATATATCCAACATAATTTGGTGTTCCAGTTACAGCACTAAAGGCTTTTAGTCCTGATCTATCCGGTCCTGAAAACCCAATAGCGCTTAAAATATACATGGCAGGGAAAATTAAAGGCCATATTATTATTTGTATAATCCAAGTAGGATACCTCATTATTAAGGTAAATTCTTTTCTTAAAACCGTACCAATAGTTCTAAACCTATTCATTTAATTCACCACCTAATCCCTCAAACTCTTTCCTGTTAAATGTATAAATACATCTTCTAGGGAAGGTTCCTTCACATTCATACTAAGTATTTTTTTATTATTATTTGAAACACAATCTATTATCTTTTGAATAACCACATCTCCATCCATGTGGTGAATGTTTAAAATATACCTTCTTCCAGCCTCATCATATTTACTCACTACATTTTCAATATCTTTAATTTCTTTTATTTCATCTAAAAGTTTTTTATCAGAACTATCCACTTCTACGTTCAGAGTCTTTACCTGATTTAATTTTCTTTTTAAATTTTCTGGAGTATCTAGTGCTATTATTTTTCCACCATCTATTATTGCTATTCTATCACTTAAAAAATCCGCCTCTTCCATGTAATGAGTAGTTAAAAGCACAGTTCTTCCTTCGTTTTTTATCTCTAAAATTATCTCTCTTAAATTAATAGCTGCTTGAGGGTCTAGTCCTAGGGTTGGCTCATCTAGTAAAACCACTGGCGCATTAGGTATCAAAGCTTTTCCTAAAGCTACCTTTTGCTTCATGCCTGTAGAATATTTCTCCACTAATTCATCTGCTTTATCTGATAACCCTAATCTATCTAATACCTTTTGAGTTCTTTCTTTAGCTTCCTTTTTATTGCATCCATATAGAGCTGCAAAATACTCTAAATTTTCCCTAGCACTTAGCTTCCAGTATATACTTCTGTCCCCTGCTAGTACTGTTCCTATGTTACTTAGGGCTTCCATAGGATTTTTGTCCACGTCTTTTCCCATAACTGTAACACTGCCACTTGTTGGTCTTAAAAGCCCTGTTATCATTTTTATAGTTGTTGTTTTACCAGCCCCATTAGGTCCTAAAAGCCCAAAGATTTCACCTTTATTTATGTGAAAACTCACATCATCTACTGCTTTGAATTCCTTCTTCTCTGTTTTTTTAAATAATTTCTTTTTTTCACTTATAAAATATTTTTTTAAGTTTTTAACCTCTACTGCCTTTTCCATTTTTAAAGCCCCCTTTTTTAATTAAGAATTGAAAATTGAGAGTTATTTAAGTTATATTTTCTTTGTTACATTTACTTTTGATTCATTTGACATATTGAAGCTTTCACTGTATTCAACATTTTCTATATTGCATCCAGGTCCTAGTACTATGCTTTTGCCTCTAACTGTTTCAGCATGAGTGTATTCTAGGTATATTTCATCACCTTCTATTAATTCACATTCTAATTTAGCCACGGTATTATTAAAAGATACTTTAAAAAATCTTCCAATTCCTTTTTCATCATTCTTCTTTACTTCTATCTTTTCTCCACCTATTTCTCCTACTTCATTTTTTCCCTTTAATTTTATGTTTATTTCTCCAGCATTGAGCATTCCTTCAATTTGGAAGACTCCATTAGAATTAAATATTTCTGCCTCACAATCCCCACCTATTTCTACTGCTCCTGAAATTTCTATTTCCTCTGAATACACATTGCCATCCACATCTATAGCTCCAGCTATTTTAAACTTTTTACACTTTACATTTCCCTTTATATCTGCAGCACCACTGACACTTATACGCTCACCTTTTACATTTCCATCTATATCTGCAGCACCTGCAACCTTTATGATTTCTCCCTCTACATTTCCATTTATATCCCCTGCTCCTAATACCTTTAGCTCCTTACACTTTAAATCACCATTTACATCTCCAGAACCAAGTATTTTAACTTGATTATATTCTCCACCTGAACTTTCTCCAGAACCTAGTATTTTTACATCCCCTAAATTATTTTCCATGTTAAACCCTCCTTTTACTCTCTTAAAAATTCATTATTTATATTACGTAATAATATTCTATTCACTTAATGTAACATTGTTACGTTGAATAAACAAAAAATATTTTCTTAATCATACTTTTTTTAGTAGTCCCATAATATTTAATAGCTAACTTTTATTTAACACTTTATCCGATGACTACCTGCCGTAACACGCACTACTTTAACTATAAATAATATCATACCAACATTACACACTGTGTAAATTTAGCGTGTTTACTTATTTAAATGCTACTGTATAAAATAACTAAGCAATTTGTAAGTATAATATTTAAATATACCTAAGGTATATTTTTAAGCTTTACCTTCATAAAATTGCTTTAAAATTATCTTTTTATGTCTATTACATGTTTATTGTAACATAACATTGTTTCATTGTAAATACTTTTACAATTATTATAAATGAAAAATAGGAACTTCTTACTTTCTTACCTATTGCCTATTACTTATCTACAAGTTTCTATTCATCCAACAATTAAAATTATGTATTCTTATATATAAATCATAATCACATCTACGTATTTAGACTGGCTGCCGCCAATAAAAGATTTTTTAAGCCCTTAAAAGAAAAGGTATAACCTCTTCATTTAATGAATCAGTTATACCTTTTCCCACTATACCATTGCTTATATTCAATTAAAGATTTTCCGTAACGCAGTGGAGGAAAATAATCATTCACTCTTACTTCTTACCTCTTATTTAATTCTTACTTCCTCTACAAATTCCCATTTATTGATCATAAGATATTGAGAACTAGTGACTAGAACCTAATGATTTTTCTATATCTTTAACTACTTCATCTTCTGGATCTATTTCTTTTGCAAGTTTTAAATGCACTTTAGCTTGTTCTAAATCATTTATATTTAAATAACACATAATTAAATTAGTGCATATTTCTACAGAACCGGTAAAACTAAAAGCATCTCTGAAATAGGCTATAGCTTTATCATATTCTCCTATAGAAGCATAATTAAGTCCCATTTCATTTATTATTTCCACTGCTCTGTCATCTATGGCTAAAGCCTCATTTAAATAATATATAGCCTTGTCATGATTTTTCATATTTCTATAAGCTACTGCAACATAATAATATATTTCAGCTTTGTCCCCTAGCGGCTGCATAAGTGGAATTAACAATTTCAACGCTTCTTCTGGTTCTTCACTTACTAAATCTTTACCCTTATCATATTGATTTATTATGCTTAAAGATTCTTTAAATGAACTGATTTCCTTGCTTTCCTCACCGCCTTTAGCTATATATGTATTTATACAATAATAGGCCTTTTGGAAATCCTCCTGCTCTTTTAATACAAGAGCTTCATATAAATATGGTTCTGAAAAATTCTCATATAATTCCTTGCATTGAGCTATTAACTCTAATTCCTCTTCCACATAAAGTTTACTGCTCCCTCTCAGTTTATCACAAAGCAATAGGAGTTTTGAAAAGTTATCCTCACTTTTTTCTATAGTACAAAGTCCTTTTAGCATTATATATGCTTCTTCATAATTATTCTTTTTAATTTCTTTTGCAATCTTAGATTTTATAAATTTTTCCGCATCTTTAGTATTTAAAATCATCTTTTCATAATATTTATTAAACTTAAAGTTAGCATCTGCCCCCAAAACAAAAAACATTCCTTCTATAAAGAAACTCATGGGTATTACATCTAAAGCCTTAGTTTCTTTTATCTCTTTAGCTAAGTTTTCTGTTCCCACAGGCATGTATATGTCCCCTTTTAAATCCACATTAAAAAGTTCCTTAAGTCTTTCTCTTTTTATATTTAAAAATAGTAATTTAGATAATTTCTCCGCATAATGAGCTTTTAAATCCATTAAAATTCACCTCCAAGATTTTTTACACATCTAATATTAATTTAAAGTGCTTGTATTGTAAAGTATTCATTTTTATTATACCGTAATTGTAAATGACTACAATTATAAACAGATCTCTAACCTTCAGATGGAGTTTTTACTCCATCTGAAGGTTAGAGATCGTTATCTAGGGACGTAGCTGCCGTTATCTCCCACTTTGTTAGAAGTGGGAGTGTTACGGCAGATAGTCATCGGATAAAAGATAAAGGGTGAAAACTCACCCTTTATATAAATGTACTAATTTTAGCTTGTTAATTTTATAACTGAACTTTTCCACATAAGTTTTAAACTATATATTATTGTTATAATTTAAAATGTAGAATTTAAATTATATATTAAAGCTCCCAATTTATTTAATTTATTAAAATAAATAATATTATTTTAGTCTATTAAACTCATTACTTGCTCTTTAAATTTAATCATTTTATCTTTACAGTTTTCACTGCTATTTCCTACCACTGATAGATATATTTTTATTTTTGGTTCTGTACCTGAAGGTCTCACTACAAAGCAAGAATTATCCTCTAGTATAAACTTTAATACATTAGACTTTGGCAAATCTATTTTTTCCTCATTTATTTCTACTAAATCCTTTTGAATTCCTAATTTATAGTCAAATTTCTTAACTATTTTAACCTGATCTAAATGAGCTTTCATGGAATGTCTCAAGTGCTCCATAAGATTCTCTATTTTTTCCTGTCCTTCTTTTCCCTTAAGGGTAATGGACACTAATTCTTCTTTATAAAATCCATATTTATTGTATAATTCCTGCAGTGCATCATATAGCGTCATACCTTTTGTTTTATAGTAAAGTGTCATTTCACTTATAAGCATAGATGTTATAACTGCATCTTTATCTCTTACAAAATCCCCTGTTAAATAGCCATAGCTTTCTTCAAATCCAAAGATATACTTTTTATCTCCCTTTTCTTCAAACTCCTTCATTTTTTCGCCTATGTACTTAAATCCTGTAAGTACATCTATAATTTCCACATTATACTCTTTAGCTATTTCTCTAGCTATTTCTGTAGTAACTATAGTTTTAATTACTACTCCATTTTTAGGCAGCTTATTTTCTTCTTTTAAAGAGGATAATATATATTCCATTAATAGTGCTCCCGTTTGATTTCCTGTTAACACCTTATATTTTCCTTCTTTATTTTTAACTACCACACCAATTCTATCACAATCCGGATCAGTTCCAAAAATAATATCTGGTTCAATATCTTCTGCCATTTTTAATGCTATATCAAATACTTTTGCATCCTCTGGGTTAGGATATTCTACTGTAGGGAAATTTCCATCAGGATTTTCTTGTTCTTTAACAGTATACACTTTATCATATCCTAATTCTTTTAAAACTCTTCTCACTGGCTTATTGCCTGAACCATGAATAGGAGTATATATTATCTTTAATTCATCAGCCTTTTCCCTAATAAGGGCTTTTCTTATAGATAATTCTTTTACCTTATCTATATATGCCTTGTCTACTTCTTCTCCTATTATAGATAATAATCCTTTTTCTTTAGCCTCTTCCAAGTCCATAAATTTAATTTCACTAAAATCTTTAACAGCATTTATTTCTGATATTATCTCTTCTGCTACCCTATCTGTTATTTGTCCACCATCTTCTCCATAAACCTTGTAACCATTGTATTCCTTTGGATTGTGTGAAGCTGTTATTACTATACCTGCACTGCTTTTCAAATGTCTAACAGTAAAAGACAGCATAGGAGTAGGCCTTAAATCTTCGAATAAATTTACCTTTATTCCATTGCCACAAAGTACTCTAGCTGCAGCTTCGGCAAATTCCTTAGATTTGTTTCTAGAATCATAGGCTATGCTGACAGAAGCCCCTTTTCCCTTGTTATTTATTAAATATCTACTTAGACCTTCTGTGGATTTTCCTACAGTATAAATGTTCATTCTATTGCTTCCAGCACCTATTACTCCTCTAAGTCCACCAGTTCCAAATTGAAGATCTTTATAAAATCTATCTTCTATTTCTTTTTCATCCTTTTTTATATCTATAAGTTCTTTTTTAGTTTCTTCATCAATAAAATTAGAATTTATCCATAAATGATATTTTTCATTATATGTCATTTTTATCCCCCTTGCTTTTTATCATTTCATATATTAAAACACCTTACTAATATATAATATTACAAATAAAAGGAATAATCAATTTGATTATTCCTTTTTTTCATCTTGTTCATCAATTTCTTCTTCGTCCATATATGTTCCTTCATTTTTTGCATAAGTAACGCTTACAATAACTGTATCCGGATCCTCTATCATAGATATTTCTTTAGCCATTTCCACATCACCCATTCTTACAACATTTCCAACCTTTAATCCTTTTAAATCAATGTGAATATTCTTTGGTAATTCTTCAGCATTACATTGAACTTTAATACTGTTTTTTTCCTTTTGCAATATACCTCCATTTTTAGATACCAATTTTTCATTGTGAAATATTATAGGTACATCTGCTTGTATAATGGAGTTCTTTTTGACTTCTTGTAAATCCACATGAATTATTTCATGATTTACAGCATCCCTTTGTACTTCCTTAATAAGGGCCTTTACTCTGTTTCCTTCTAAATTTAAATCTAAAATTCCGTGTTCTCCTACTTCGTTTATCTCTCTACTTAATTCCAATTCTCCCACTTCAAACATATAGTTTCCCACAGATTTACCATAAAGAACTCCTGGAACTAAGCCATTTCTTCTCATCTTTTTAGCAGCATGAGAAGTTTTATTTTCTCTTTTACTCAATGTTAAACTTTCCATTTTTATCCCTCCCATTTATGTATTATTGACATGATTTATGAATAATATTCCTACCAAATGAAATACTAATGTTATCACGTATACATAACCACCTTTTTGCCACTGAAATCAGAGGATTTGCTTGCTAAAAAAAATATAAAAATTATTTAAAATAATTTTGTTTTTTTTATTGCATTCTATTTCCATTTAACTTATAATGATATTGTTTTACACGAACTAGATAATATTTCTAAGGAAGTTCGCGGAATTTTAAGAAAGAAGGTGTTAATTAAGGTGTATAAATTAAATCAAAAGGAAACTCCTTTATTTGATGCATTAATGGAATATGTAGATAGAGATACTTTACCGTTTCATGTACCTGGTCACAAAAAGGGAGTGGGAATGGACGAAACTTTTAAAAACTTCATAGGTGAAAATCCTTTTAAAATTGATGTAACAGTTTTTAAGTTAGTTGATAGCCTGCATCATCCTAATGGACCTATAAAAAGAGCCCAGGAACTAGCTGCAGATGCTTATGGTTCTATTGCTTCATTTTTTTCAATTCATGGCACATCAGGTGCTATACAAGCTATGATACTTTCAGTGGTAGGAGCTGGTGATAAAATCATTATCCCTAGAAATGTTCATAAATCTGTTACTGCTGGAATAATATTAAGTGGTGCTCACCCTGTTTATATGCAACCTGAAATAGATAAAGATTTAGGTATAGCTCATGGAGTATCACCAGAAACAGTGGAAAAAACCCTTAAAGAAAACCCTGATGCAAAAGCAGTTTTGATAATTAACCCTACTTATTATGGGGTAGCTACAAATATAAAGAGGATAAGTGATATAGTTCACAATTATAATATTCCTCTTATAGTAGATGAAGCTCATGGTCCACATTTAGGATTTAATGATAAATTACCTGTTTCAGCTATAGAAGCTGGAGCTGACATGTGCGCTCAAAGCACACATAAAATAATAGGTGCCCTAACTCAGTGCTCCTTATTACACGTTAATTCAGATAGAGTAGATACTAGAAGAGTACAACAGGTATTAAATTTACTTCACACTACATCACCTTCTTATATTCTTATGGCTTCTCTTGATTGTGCTAGAAGACAAATTGCCTTAAATGGTAAAGAGCTTTTAGATAAAACCATAGAATTATCAAACTATGTAAGAAGTGAAATAAATAAAATTCCTGGCTTCAAGTGTTTTGGAGAAGAAATTTTAGGAACTCCTGGCGCTTATGCCTTTGATCCAACTAAGATAACTATAACTTGTAAGGATTTAGGCATCACAGGATACCAGCTTGATACAATACTTGCTGATAAATACCATATTCAAATGGAATTATCAGATTTCTATAATACTTTAGCTGTAGGTTCTTTTGGAGATACAAAGGAAGGTATGGATAGACTTTTAAGTGCTCTTAAAGAAATAAGCAAAGACTATTACGGAAAAAGTGATAGAAAAATTGACTTCCTAGATATACCTGCTATTCCTGAGCAAGTATTAATTCCTAGAGAAGCCTTCAATAGTGAAAAAACTTGTGTACCTATTACTGAAAGTATAGGAAAAATAAGCGGTGAATTCCTACTAGCTTATCCACCTGGAATACCTGTTTTATGTCCTGGTGAAAAAATCACTAAAGAAGTAGTTGACTACGTATCACAGTTAAAAGAAGCTGGTCTTTACGTACAAGGTACAGAGGATCCTAATGTAGAATACATCAAAGTAGTTGAAAAAGAAGACGCTGTATTTATAAATGTAGAATAATTTAATATATAAAAAAAGTGTGGTTTCAAACCACACTTTTTATATATCTCTTATAAGAGTCATAAGATTGTTAAAATTATTATTTTCTGCCTCTTTTAAAAATCTACTATAATCATTTTCACTCATGTCTAATATCCTACTATATGTACGCAATACTTTTTCAAAATACCCCATTACATAGTTAGTTTTAATAAGTAATCCTATATTTCTAGTTCTAAAAGTAGCAGAATATAGCCTTCTTGTCTTTTCTGCTTTTTTCTTCAATTTGCCGTAGTACTGTCCCGCTGGATATATAGCTTTAACTTTTTTGAAATTCAACATCAAAGCTTCCTTATACACAGGATAAATTTTTTCTAAACACTCAATGCTGAAATTTTTTTCTTCTTTTTTCATTTCTTCTACAATATCTATTACTTCCTGTAGCTTTTCATTATTCTTTCTTCTAAGCTCTAGAACTTTTTTAACTATAGGCAATACCTGATCTATTGCTTCCTTTTCTTCTTTTTTCTTATATCTCTCTTGTAAAATTTTAAGTCCCAATTCTGCCTCTGAATAATCACTCTTATCCTTGATTATATCACTTTCACTTTGAACAGTTTTGTATATACTTAATCTATTGTCTTTATCAAAGAATATTTCATAATAATAAAATAGCTTTACAAGTTCTCTCCTTACTTGCTTTTTATCTAAAACCTTATCCCATTCATTTATAAATATAAACTGGCTTTCTTTTCCTTTAATATTCTGCATAATTCCTTTACTAAAAACTACTTTTCTATATAAACCCCCAAAATACTCTACAGGATTAGATACCTTTACACTTTCTCCCTTTTTAATATAAGAATTAAGTTTTTCTAATAATTCTGGTGATGCTTCATTGTACATTAACACTCTCCCCCTTCTAGTTATATTTACTATTATAGCAAAAAAATCAAACCATACCTAGTACTTAAATACAGTAACTGAAATAGCACTCTATAAACTTAAAGTTTATACCGCTAAGCTTTTTCCAAATTTTAATTAAATAAGTATAACCTCATGCTTTCACATGAGGCCTAATTCAATTTCCTTTGATATATAGTAATTACCTAAGTATCAACAATTAATTTCATTGTGAATTTTAGTTAATTATTCATCTATATAATCTGGAAATAAGCTATCCATTTTTTGTGGTGGATAGAAGTCTGGTACATCTCTATTCATAAATTCTGTACATGGATCTTGCTCTCCTGGACACTCATTAGGTATTGGACAATATCCATAGCATGGAATTAATAACTGTACTAAAAGTTCATTTTTAACTATGATAAATAGTCCTAACGTTATACATAAAGCTACTTTATCAGTACCTGTACAGTCTACTTTAACTAATTCTGATCTTAAGCAATCAGCAATTACTTCTAATTTTATCATCTTTTTATCTGCATCTTCTACTTCTGGATTACATATGCAACCTTTACTAATTGAAACCTCTGCTATTGGCTCAGGACAATAGAATTTTGGAACAGTTATTGTTTGATTTACTTCATAGCATAATGTCTTAGACTCGCATCCGCATTCGCTTCCACTTCCAGTATACACTAATACATCTACTTTAAAAGTTACTGTGAAGTTAACTGTTACTCTTTTATATCCCTCTTCGCCTTTTATACAGGATTTTGATACAGAAATAATATCCACATCAAAATTACGACAGCAGCCTATTTTTTTAACTTGACTTGGATCAGTAACTCCTTCTATTTCCTGGCACAAGTCTGTTTCATCTACAGGTTTAAGACATCTTTTAATTAAACATTGGTCAAATATCTTAGGTACTTGAATACAACATAACTCATCAGGGTCTGGTAAACACCCCTGTCTATTTACAAAACCAGGGCGTGGAATAAAATCCTTAGGATTAATTGCCATAAAATATCCTCCTTATCTATATTAAAATAATATTGTTTTCTCAATATATATTATGCAGACAAATGTTAAGTGTGCTTCTATATAATAATCATTAATTTATTACTAAATATATTTTTTTAAAATTTTATCTATTTTAATTTACAGGTGACTATTTAAAGAATATACCATTGAATTCATTAATATATTTTATATAAGGAGGTGCGCTATGAGTCTATATATTTTAAAAGATATCTCAGACACTCTTTGGAAATTCTATATTGATAAAAATAAACTTCTTATATGCGATAATTATTATGAAAAAGTACAAATAGATAAAAATGTATCAGAATTTCATGTTAATATAAACTATATAGGAACCATACAACTGATATACATAACCTATGATGGGGATGTAAGATATTGTGAATTTAATAAAAAATGGACAACACAAACTCTATATACCCTTTCTAATAAGGGTGATAAAATACAGGAATTAAAGATATACTCTTTAAATAATGAACTTCATATATTCTTTATTTTTCTTAAAGAAAATGAAAAACATAAGGGTGATTTATTACACTACAAATGGTCTGGAAACAAATTCAATACAAGTATTGTGGCTTCATTAAATTTTGATTATTCCTCCATTAAACATTATGATATAGAAATACTTAATGATGAACTATATATATTCTTTTTACAAAATGAAAAAAATCAAAATTCCTTAAATATGAGCAAATACAAAAAAAATTTATGGAGTAATGCTAAAAAACTATATAGACTATATGGAAGTAACATACAATTTTCTACTATAAAAAAAGATAATGTTTTTCATATTTTAAATTTCACAAAAGATAAGAATATTTATACATTAGAGCATGTATCTCTAGATGAAAACGGAAATATGAAGGCCTTTAAAATTCACCAAAGTAATGATAAAATATGCAATCCATTGTTCCTCATTGAAAATAATTCTTTATATTCTATGTGGACAGAAAATAGTTCTTTAATATATTGTTGCTTCAAGGATAGTTGGAATAAATGTAATAATATTTTTATTGAAAATATAAATAGAATACAAAAATCTAGATATATATCTGAAGAAAACTTTAATGACAGCTTACAGGCTAAAGAAGTATTTATTTTAAACTCTTCTCCTATGAAAATTTTTTTACCAGAAGAAACCCTAATATATAATGATATGGAAGAAATAAATCTCCATTTACTAGAAAATTGCGATGCAGAAAGAACCATACAAAAATTACTTAAGGAAATTTCCTACACTAAAATGCTAAACGATAAATTAGCAAAGAGAATTTCCATATTAAAAAACAAATTATATGAAAAAGACATTTCTATGAATAATATTAATAATTATTTAAACCAAACTAGTGCCCAAAAAAAGGCTATTGAAAAAGATTATAATTCATTACTCCAATCCCAAAATAATTTTGTAAACGAACTAAAAGATATAAAAAATAAATTAAATTTAGAAAAAGATAAAGGTGAATCTCTTAAGAATACAATACAGAAACTCTCTCAAGAAAATAATAACCTAAAAGAAAGTTCACTTAAAACAAAAGAATTTGAAAATAAAAGTTGCCAATATAGCTGTGAATATCTAAAAAATTTAGAATTCAAAATTAAAGAAAAGGAAAAGGAAAATAATACACTTAAAGGAGAACTTGAACGTTTTAAGAATATGAGTTTTTTTGATAAAATTTTCAAAATGAAATAAATAACGCCGCACTTTTTAGTGCGGCGTTATTTATTTCATTATATTTATTTTTTCTTACTTTTTTCTTGTAATGGGTTGTTTGTTATATTTGTAAGTTTTGGATTGTTTTTACCTGATTCTTCTGTACCTGCTACTCCATCCATAGTAAATTGTTCTAATCCTACAGAAATTATCTTGCAGGTGGAAATAGCTATATAGTATCCATAGTATTCCAATATAACTATTCCATCAGAAACTGCATATACATACCCATCATAACTATAATTATCAGTATAAATATATACATACAATCCTCTATAGCTCTCTAATTGTTTCCTAATAGGAGCTTCACAACAACCACAATAACCTTTATCTGGCTTACATTTATTGTCCAACAATTCTATATCTTCTATATCTTGCCCTTCTGGCGGTAAACCTATAGATTCAATTTTACAAACTGAAATCTTTTCAACATATCCACTATAATATGGATACCTAAGAGTTAATATATTGTTATTAATCCCTAAGAATATCCATCCATCATAGAAATATCCATCATCTGTTAATAAATATATAGTATCCCCATATTCAAACTGTTTTAATAAATATTCCATAGGCTCTACGCAGCAGTCACAATAGTCACAGCTTTTTTTTCTTTACAGTCTTTATCCTTGCAACAATCAACTACACATATATCACAGCAGTCACAACAACTTTTTTTGCAAAATAACTCTTTTAGCTTATATGCTAAAAGCTCTTGTTCACACATTCCCATTTATTTAACACTCCTTTTCATCTTTTACCATTTTACTTCTCATTTGTATCTAATTCATTATATGCAAGTGCTTCCTATATGGTTATTTAAAAGATAAATATAAAAGTATAAATATTAAATACTTGTTATATACTTTATTATTTGTTTTTTTACTTATCACTTTAAACTTGTCAATTACCACTCCTTTATCTCCTAAATACATTACCCTAATATAGTCCAAATCCCCTATAATCCTCATATAATATATAGAAAACATGACTTTATAAAACTTTAATTAAAATAATAAAATCATATGATTTTTAATAAATTTTTTCAAAGACATACACCTTTATATACTATTAGTTGTGTGTAGATAAATAAAATATTTAAGTAGGTGATTATAATTGAAATGTAAAAAAACTATAATATGTTTACCGAAATGTCAATGTTGCGAAGGCCCTCCTGGTCCTAGAGGGCCTAGAGGACCTCAGGGTGAGCCTGGTGAACCTGGTGAACCTGGTGAACCTGGCAGCATAGCATGTAATTGTTGTGAAGAATCTATGAAAGATTTACTAACTCAAATAGATACTAGTGAAACAGTAACCTTAAGCAAAGTTATCCTAACTAGTAGCAGTGAAATATCTAATGTAAATACTATTAAAGGTTTTCCAGAAGAATCTCTTGTGGAATTTGCAAAAGTAACTCCTTCTGGAGAAGAATCAAACAATATTATAATCTCCATATGCAAAATTGTTTCAGTGGAAGTGACTATAAATGAAGCTCACACTAAACCAGATATAGATTTATTAGTTACAGACGAGCCAAACTGCCCTTGTTGTGTTGATGATTTGAGAAAATATTTCAATACACTAAATATAAACACCCAAATTCCTCAAATAGATACTAACGGTAATGGAGGATCATATCAAATCACAAATGATTACTTTCAAGCTGTAGGTGATGGAATATTATACACATCAGCTCAATCCTCTGCTGCAGATGGAAGCTTTAATAAAAATACTAAAATTAGCTATACTTCTTTATGCGAAATAACCTCCATCAAACTTACTGAACCAGAAACTCCTTAGTAGCATTGCCACTTAATTAGTAGTAAATAAAATATAAATAATAAAAAACTAGAGCTTCTATCTGAAGATTATTTAATATAATTTTCAATAAAAGCTCTAGTTTTTCAATTTTTAATAGTTTAGTTTATATATTTTATAACTACTATTTGGCCTCGCTTAATCCAATATTTAATGCCTTTTTATTTATATCCACTATTTTAGCTGGAAGGCTCTCTTCTAATACCTTTTCCCAATCTAAATTATCAAGACCTAGTACCTTTATTAAAGCTCCTAATAATATTATGTTTTGAGCTTTAATTGTTCCCAAATCTTCTGCCATTTTAGATGCATTCATTACAACTTTATTTTCTACTGCTTCGCTTAATTTTTCTATAACTTTTTCTGGATACTTCTCTTGTCCAATCAATACAGGTACAGGATATATTTCATAGTCATTTACTACTACATATCCACCCTTTTTAAGATGTGGAAGCCATCTTGCTGCTTCACTTTTTTCAAAAGCCACTATGGCATCTGCAGCGCCTTTTTCAATAAGTGGTGAATAAACCTTTTCTCCAAATCTTACTTGAGTTGTAACACTGCCTCCCCTTTGAGCCATTCCATGTACTTCTGACATTTTAACGTCATAACCATTTTTCATAAGTCCCTCTGCTAGTGTTTTAGAAGCCAAAATAGTTCCTTGTCCACCAACACCAACAAATAAAACACTTTTAATCTCTTTCATTTTATTCACCTACCTTTTCAATAGCATCAAATTTACATACTTGCTTACATATTTCACAGCCGTTGCACATATTTTGATCTATACTTACCACACCATCTTTAAATTGAAGTGCTGGGCAGCCTGTCTTTAAGCAAGCTTTACATTTCATACATTTATCAGTATTTACAACACATTTAATACCTGCTCTTGCTTTTAACACATCTTTCTTAAGAGCACATGGTTGTTTTGTTATTATAACAAATGGTTCATTGCTATCATGAGCTTCTTTAACAGCTTCTTCTGTGGATTTTAAATCATATGGATCTACCACTCTTATGTTTTCTTCTCTAATTCCAACAGATAAAGCTACTTTTTCTATGTCTACCATTGGAGCTGGTTTATTTTGAAGAGTTTTTCCTGTTCCAGGATTTTCTTGATGACCTGTCATAGCAGTTATTCTGTTGTCCAATATACAAGTAACTATAGGTATATTGTTATAAACTGAATTTATAAGTCCTGTAATTCCTGAATGGAAGAATGTAGAGTCTCCTATAAATGCAAATACCTTTTTATCTTCTCTCTTTGCCATTTGATTAGCTTTTTCCATTCCAAGTCCGCCAGAAATTGATGCACCCATACATATAACTGTATCAGTTACACCTAAAGGTGGTACTAATCCTAATGTATAACATCCTATATCACCAGTAGCTATTACATCTTTATACTTAGAAACTGCATAGAATATTCCTCTATGAGGACATCCTGGACAAAGCACTGGAGGTCTAGATGGAGCTTTAATATCTGTTTCATAAACTCCTTTATTTTCTTCCTTCAATATAGCTTTTCTTATTATATCTGGATTTAATTCTTCACAAATTGGAATAATTTCTTTTCCTGTACAAGGTATTCCCATTGCTTTAACAGCTGTTTCAATATAAGGATCATTTTCTTCTATGATGTAAAGCTTTTCCACCTTTGATGCAAAATCTCTAATCATTTCATCTGGAAGTGGATAACTATATCCTATTTTTAAGTAAGAAGCCTTGTCCCCAAAAACTTCTTTAGCATATTGATAGGATATACCGCTGGTTATAATACCTATTTTAGTATCTCCCATTTCTATTCTATTTAAGAAAGTTTTGTTTGAGTATTGTCTTAGTTTTTCTAGTCTTTCTTCAACTTCATAGTGTTTTGCCTTAGAGTGAGCTGGTATCATTACATACTTTTTAACATTTTTCTCATAAGGTTTTACTCCTACTTCTACTCTTTCGCCTAATTCTACTATAGATTTTGAGTGTGAAACCCTAGTAGTACTTCTAAATAAAACCAATGTATCATATTCTTCACTTATTCTATAAGCTTCCTTTATATAATCTAAACATTCTTGAGAATCTGATGGTTCTATTAAAGCCACCTTAGCGTGTGGAGCATAATATCTATTGTCCTGTTCATTTTGAGATGAATGCATTCCTGGATCATCTGCTGTTACAACTACTAGTCCACCATTTACTCCTTCATAAGCCATGGTGAAAAGTGGATCTGCAGCCACATTCAATCCTACATGCTTCATAGTGCTTAAACTTCTTGCACCACCAATAGCAGCACCTGAAGATACTTCTAATGCTACCTTTTCATTTGGTGCCCATTCAGCATATACTCCCTCATATTTAGCAAGATTTTCAAGTATCTCAGTACTTGGCGTTCCTGGATAAGCTGAAGCTATAGTAACTCCTGCCTCATAGGCTCCTCTTGCAATAGCCTCGTTACCTGACATTATCACTTTCATAATAATACCCCCTTAAAATTATTTTACAGCCAAAGCTCCTAGTGCTATAGAATATAACTTAGATTTTGCACTGTCAGCTCTGGATACAAGTACTACAGGACATTTAGCTCCCACTATTATTCCTGCATTTTCTGCCCCAGCAAAGTATGTCAATGATTTTCCTAATAAATTACCTGCCTCTATATTTGGAACTAATAATATATCTGCTTCTCCTGCTACAGGGCTATGAATGCCTTTATGTTCTGCAGCCTCTTTAGATATAGCATTATCAAGGGCTAAAGGTCCTTCTATTATGCAACCCTTCATTTGGCCTCTCTTATTCATTTGGCTTAATGCTGCAGCATCTACTGTTGCCTGCATTGATGGGTTTACAACCTCCACTGCACATAGTGGTGCTACCTTTGGATTATCTATGCCAAGGGCATGAGCCACCTTTGCTGCATTATTTATAATTTCTATCTTATCCTTTAATTCTGGGTATGGTACCATACCTCCATCTGTTAAGAATATAAGTTTTGGATAAGTTTTTACCCCATAAATCATCACATGAGATAATAAGCTATTCCCTCTAAGATTAGCTTCTTTATTTAAAACTGCTTTTAAAAGTGGCGCTGTTCCCAGCATACCCTTCATTATAAAATCTGCTTGTCCTTTTGATACAAACTCCACAGCTTTTGCTGCAGCCTTTATAATGTCCTTTTCATTTACTATTTTTATATTATCTAAACTATAATTTTCCTTTTCACAAATTTCTTTTATTTTTTCTTCATCACCAACCAGTATAGCATCAACTATTCCTAATTTTACTGCCTCTGTAACTGCTTCTAATACTGGTTTATCTTGAGCTACTGCCACGGATAAAGTTCTTTTTTTTCCGTCTTTGGCCTTTTGAATCAACTCTTCCAATTTAGTAACCATCCAGATTCCCCCTTTTTTAATTTTATCCTACCCCTTAAAATAATTAATAAATATTCGTTAAAATATTATTTTATACTTTAAACTAGATATTTAAAAACTTTAAATATCTATATCTAATAAGTATTTTCATTATAAAATATTTTCAAAATTTTTAAAAAAATATCTCTAATGATAGTATAATATTTCAAATATTTTTGTCAATGCAATCTGCTAAAGTGCTTCTTCTTTACAATCGCCCCTATAAATACTAAGCTAGGAAATATTATTTGAATAAAAAATCCATAAAATGGCCATAAATCCTGTACAAATTCCCCAGCCTCCATAACGCTTCCAAACATTATATAAGTGAAGTTTAAAGATAAAAAAACCACAGGAACTAAAATATCTCTATAATCTTTTAAATTAAATACACTTTGTATTCCCTTAGAAACCCCTAAAAAGCAAAAACTCACTTCCATAAATTGCATTATAGTAAATGCAACAGAAACTACCACTTCTAATCTTTGAAATTCTCCTGCAAATTGCATTCTTTTTATAGATGCATATCCTGAATAATAAAAAGAAGAATATATCTCTCCACCCAGTAACATTATTGTCACAATTGTGACAATAAGAGTAACAATTCCTCCTAAAATAAGCGGCTTAATAAATATATTTTTAGTTTTATCATCATATCTTACACAATCAAAAAAATTTAAGAATAAAAAAACCTCACTAAAAGGAAAAGTAAGTAATGCAACACCTTCTTTTAATATTTCTTTTATGCTATGAGAAAAAAATGGCTTTAAATTTGTAATATCCATCTGAGGAATTAATAATATAGATGTTATAAAAATAAATATTAATATAATTCTTATAAAAAACTGAGCCCAATTTGCTAAAACCTCAATACCTTTCATTAGTATCCATATGCTCAATATACCTATAATTAATATTGGAATAAATAGCGGTGTATTAAACAAAGCTGTTAATTTAATAAAATCCACAAAGTCATTTAAAATATATGATCCTAAAAAAAAAGTATTACCTATAAATATTAAACTAAATACTTTACCAAAAACTTTACCAAAAACTTCTTCTAGTATTTGAAACAAATTTTTTCCAGGGTATAAATTCATAAGCCTCCCATACATAACAACCACAGGAATTACAAGAATAATTCCTACTATTAAAGCTATCCAAGCATCTTGCTTAACTGCAGAACCCATGCTAAACAATAGATATGCTCCTATGGAATAGCAAAATATAAATAGCTGCATCTGTTTATTAGATATACTTTCTTCCTTCATGTAATTATCCTCCCAAAGCACTCTTTAGCAATTCTAAAAATTTTCTAAAATATATCATAGGATCCACGATATCTATTTTTAAAGCCACTAAGGAGCTAATAACAACACTTATACTCATTATTACAATATATATGGGAATCTCCCTTTTTAAATTATTATGATATAACTTTACTATGTCATATCCAAAAATTAATGCATAAAAAGAAATTATCAGCACAATCATATTAAATACCTACTTTTATATTCTTTTTATTAAGTCCACTATATTTTATATTTATATTTACAAATACATTTATATCTATATCTTTAAAAACTTCATTCCAGTTGTCTGATACTTTTTTCCATTCCTTTTGCTTGTTTTTCTTTAATAAATCTCCAAAACCCACTATATCACTTTTATACTCATTTTGAGTTTTTTCTATTAGATTGTATATCTTTTTATCTATGGATTTCTCTGCCTGTTTTTTTAATTTACCTCTATTTTCCTTCGAAACATAGTTTATATCTTTCTCTCCTAGTTCGGATAGTGCTACATCCATATTTATATACATATTCATAGATATTTTATCATCCTTTTTTTTTACCTTTACCTTTCTACTTACATTCATCATTTCCAAACTTATACTTTCCCTATTTTCTAGTTCTATAGGAACTATAAACTTTTGTTTTTTACCTCTGAGAATTTGCAAAATAATAGTATCTTCTTCACTTAATTTTCCTATCATTTTATCCTTTCTAAAAACTGCTGTTCCAAAAACCTCAAAATCAGCTTTATCCTCTTCTTTAACTACTTTAACCATAGAAGCTGTTGCGGAAATTCCTTTGTCTGATAAATCCCTTATAAATTTAAATACCTCTATTGAGTTAAACTTTCCTATTTTATTAGAATTTTTAATGGCATCTGCCAATTCATAAGATATTATCTCATCGTATTTTTTACTCTTAGTGAGTATTTCGGAAGCAGTGCTCATTTGTGATACTAAAATCCACATATCGTTTCTTACTTCTACGTCCCTGTTAATTAAATCTATCACTGGTACTATACCCTGTTCTGCAATATCTTTGCTCACTATAACAACTTTAGCATGGGATAGCTGCAGCATCTTTCCTGTCCTTTTGATAGCATCTCTAAGAGCTGAATGTATAGTTTTACCTCTACTTTGAATTATATTAGATTTTATAATATTAGCACTAATAGATGCTTCTAGTACTTCTGATGTTAATATATATTCATCTGTATCCTTATCCTTATCCACTGCAAAGCCTGCTACATATTTCACATCGTTCATTTCTGTGTAATCCCAGCATCCACAAACCATTGTGGAAAAAACAATCAATATAAATAAAATAAGAATTTTACTTATATACTTTCTCATCTTTTTATTCCTTCTCTTTAATATTATTTTTCATCCTTATAAAATCCTTAGATATAAATTTAGTTCTATATTTTAAAAGCCACCAAGGCATCCTTATGGTAGTATCAACTATAGTGTATTTTTCCATATTAGCTATCTTTAACATATAAGGTATACCAAAACTCTTTATAGACATTAAATGAATAGATAGCCCCATTCCAACAAATATTACTCCATATATTCCAAAAAGAGAGGCTGCAATTAAAAATATAAATCTTAAAGAAATTATTGCTGCCTTCATTTCATAAATAATCAATCCCGATATGCCAGTAACACCTACAACAATTACCATAGGTGCACTTACAAATTTTGCATTTACAGCTGCATCACCTAAAACTAAAGCTCCTACAATACTCACTGCCCCACCTACATGCTTAGGCAATCTAGTACCCGCCTCCCTTATTATTTCAAAAGTAATCAACATAACTATACTTTCAATAACCGTTGGAAGAGGTACCCCTTCTCTAGCTAAATATATACTTAAAGCTAATTCCGTAGGAATTAATTCCTTATGAAATGTAGTAATGGCCACATAAATTCCTGGTGTAATTATAGTAATAATAAATCCAATTATCCTTATAACTCTATTCATAGATGCAAATATAAATTGATCATAGTAATCTTCATTTACTTGAAAATATTCAATAAATAAAAACGGAAGAGTTAATACCACAGGAGTGCCATCGCATAATAAAGCTATTCTACCCTGTAAAAGTTTAGAAGCAACCACATCTGGTCTTTCGGTATTTCCGATAGTCCTAAAGGGTGATAATGGAGCATCGTTTATACATTCCTGTATCGCTGCAGTAGAAAAAATCCCATCTATATTTATGTCATCCAACCTTTTTTCCAGTTCCCTTAAAATTTTATCATTAGCTATTCCCTCTACATAAGCTATACAAATTTTAGTCCTGCTTCTAACTCCCAATTCCCTAAACTTAAACTTTAAATCTGGGGAATTTATTTTTCTTCTAATTAAAGATAAATTTTTAATTATGGATTCATTGAAACCTTCCCTAGGTCCTTTTACTATAGTTTCGGAAGATGGCTCTTCTATAGACCTAGTATCCCATCCCTTAGTGTTGATAATTAGTGCCTTATCATATCCATCTATAAATAATATAGAATCCCCATAAAGTAAATTATGAATTAACTCATCCACACTATTTACGATTTTCACATCATCTACCATTATTACTTCATCACTTATATGTTGCACTAAATCCTCTGTGCCCCCATTTAAACCTTGCTTATTATTTTGATTTAAATTATATGTGGTAATTGGATATATAATACTTTTATTTATGGTTTCACTTTTTACCATTCCATCTATAAAAATAAGACAAAATTCTGTAGAAGAATTTCTATTTTTAAATTTTCTATAAATTATAGTACCATCATCTTTTAGTATATCCTTTTGAAACAAATCTATATTTTTTTGAAGTGATTTATTTAAATTATACTGTTCAAGTACATTTTTTAGTGTTTTGCTATCTTTATTATTTATTTGCTTCTTCTCTTTATTATTATCATCTTGCTTATTCTTTTTACCTTTTTTGTTATTTTTGATTTTTTCCAATAGCTTTTTCACTAAAATCACTTCCTTTTACTATAAAATTCTACTTAGTTTATTATTTGCAAAAAAGCTTAATATATTCAAATAATAAGCAAATTGTGACGTAATGGCATAGGAAAAATCTGATTTTAAGTCCACAATAAATATATTTTTTTAGACTGTTCGCAGTACGCTAAGAAATTCTAATGTTTTCAAATTTGAATACCCTAAAGCTTTCAAACTCACTCGTTCCTCGTTCAGGCAATGAAAGCTT
>NZ_CABDWS010000046.1 GCF_901447495.1 Haloimpatiens lingqiaonensis | reverse complement strand
AAGATTTCGTGGGGTAGGGGTAAGTGTATCTATTTTTGCGACCTATCGGTCTGCGGGCTTACCAGCCCTTTAAGTAAATGTAAAAAGATACAATTCCAGTAAAAATAAAATTTTTACTGGAATTTAGGTGCTAAATCTCTGCATTTCATTTATATTAGTTGACAATTTTCCAGATACAAAACCACTTAAAGGTATAGCTATCATCCAAAAATAAGTAAGGATTTCCACAGGCTTTGCTAAAATAATGCTGCTGTAAAGTATGTAACTAGCATAAAAAAAGATAACAATTATACTAGACAAAAGACCCCCTATAACACCTTTAAAATACCCTATTATAGCCACTAAAAAAACCAACGCCAGCATTACAAAATCTAATAAATTACTTTTAGTAAAATTAAAATATAAAAAGCTAGTTGTTAAAAATACTATTAAAAACAACAACAAGAAAAATATGTCTATATTTTTAGCTTCCTTATTCATAAATTCCCTCCTTTTATATATAATTCATTATATTTTTTGCAATATTTGTATCTATACTAGAATTATTATAGTATTTAATATTTACCAATTACTTCAAACAGTTGGCAACTCATACTAATGACTACTGTTTATTATATTAGCTAATATATTTGTTAATAATCATTATTTACATTTATTTTATCATACTTATTAAAAATATTATACGTTTTTTGAATTATATACTTATATTTACAATAATAAAATAGAGATTACTCTTGCCGTGAAACAAATAAAATCTACTTAAGTTTTATCAGACTTAAAGTAGATTTTTTTACTGTTAATTTATAATTATCCCATTACAATTCTTTCCATATATCCTTCCCCATAGTAAATGCCTTATGCAATATATCCTGTCTCTCCCAAACAGGTACTTCATCTGTATTGGCACAGAATAAAGTATATTTACATCTTGCATTTACAGCTTTTAAGAATAAATCTGCCACTGGCATGGCAGCATCAAATTGGCCCTGATGCTCCTTTGCACCACCTACACACAGAAATACCCCTATTCTTTTTTTGTCTCTATCTATAGAAGGGTTATTTAATTGATATTTGCTGGACCAAAACATTTGACATCTGTCTATCATTATTTTGCTAAGACTGCTTACGGTATTAAAATAAAGGGGTGAAGCTATTATAGTGCAGTCACTTTCATCAAAAGCCTTATAAAGTTTTTGCATATCATCTTTAATACAGCACTTTCCAGTATCTGCACAATAATAACATGAAGTACATGGTGCAATATTTAAATCTCTTAAATAAATCTTTTCTATATGAATATTTTCTTTGTCCATGCCTTCTAAAACTTTATCCAAAAGGAAATCTGTATTTTTACCTTTTCTTGGACTGCCTACTATAGCCAAAACCTTCTTCATTTTATTCCCTCCAAATCCCAACTTTAAAACTATAGATATCTGTACGCAAAAGTACAGATATCTATACACAATTATACACAAAATTTCTCTTTAAAAACACTTTTACATTTTTATTTATATTTATTAGGCTAAGTTATAAACTTCCACAGTTTTTGAGTCTGAAAATTTGCCCATAGATTCTACAGCTGCATTTAAAGTATCTAGGGAAGTGAATATTTTTATGGAATTTTCTACAGCTTTTCTTCTTATTCTAAATCCATCTCTTTCTGAATCATTTCCCTTAGTTGGCGTATTCACTACAAAGTCTATTTTTTCACTGCTTATGCAATCCAGTATATTTGGAGTTCCACTGATTATCTTATTTACCTTCTCTACCATTATTCCGTTTGTTCGTAAAAGCTTTGCAGTTCCTTCGGTACATATGAAGGTAAATCCTAGTTTATGCAGCTTTTTAGCTATGTGTAAAAATTCCTCTTTGTCCTGCTCTTTTACGGTAGCTAACACTACACCTTTATCCTTGACTATATTTCTATTAGCTGCTATAAATCCCTTCTGTAGAGCCTCTTTAAGTGTTTTGCCCACACCTAGTACTTCTCCTGTGGACTTCATTTCTGGTCCTAAACTCACTTCCACATTATGAAGCTTTTCAGTGGAAAACACAGGTACCTTTACTGCCACCAAATCCGGTTCTTTGTATATTCCTGTGCCATAATCTAAATCCTTTAGCTTTTCACCCATTATTACTCTTGTAGCCAATTCCACCACTGGAATTTTACTTATTTTGCTTATGTAAGGCACTGTACGACTTGCTCTAGGGTTTACTTCTATTACATAAACCTCTTCTTTAAATTCTATAAACTGAATGTTTATCATACCTAGTACATTCATTTCTAGTGCAAGTTTGCGAGTATAATCTAAAATCTTATCCTTTATCTCTTCCTTTATACTTTTTCCTGGATACATAGTTATGCTGTCACCTGAGTGGACACCAGCTCTTTCTAGGTGCTCCATTATTCCAGGTATTAATATATCCTGTCCATCACATATGGCATCTACCTCTATCTCAGTTCCCATAAGATATCTGTCTATTAATACTGGATTCTTCTTATCCTGCTTAAATGCCTTTTCTAAATAATGTGCTAGCTCCTTTTGGTTATGAGTTATTTCCATGCCTTGTCCTCCAAGCACATAGGATGGTCTTACTAACACCGGATAACCTATTTCCTCTGCATGTTCTATTCCCTCATCTACATTCCATATGGCTTTACCTTTAGGTCTTTTTATATTAAGTTTTTCTAATACCTCATCAAACTTTTCCCTATCCTCAGCTAAGTCTATATCTTCTGTACTTGTTCCTAGAATCCTAATATTTTTTTCTTTTAAAAATCTTGCTAGCTTAATAGCTGTTTGCCCTCCAAACTGTAGCACTACTCCCTCTGGCTTTTCTTTTTCTATTATATTAAAAACATCTTCTTCTGTAAGTGGTTCAAAATATAGTTTGTCTGATATATCAAAGTCTGTGCTTACAGTTTCAGGGTTATTATTTATTATTATAGTTTCTACACCTAATTTTTTTAAGGCCTTTATGCAGTGTACTGATGCATAGTCAAATTCTATACCCTGTCCTATTCTTATAGGCCCTGATCCTATTACTACTACCTTTCTTTTATTACTTACTGCTACTTCATCTTCCATTTCATATGTAGAGTAATAATACGGTGTTAATGCTTCAAATTCTGCTGCACAGGTATCCACCATCTTATACACTGGATTTATTCCCCATATAGTTCTAAGCTCTAATATGGTATTAGGGTTCACCCTTAATAAATCCCCTATACCCTTGTCAGAAAATCCTTTTTTCTTCAAGCTATACATCCATTCTTTATTTAAATCATCTATGGTGCTATTTTTTAAATTTTCCTCTTCCTCCACAATATCCTTTATTTTATCCACAAAATATCTATCTATGCCTGTTATTTCACAGACTTTTTCCACACTATATCCTCTTCTCAACATTTCTGAAAGTTTAAAAATCCTCTCATCATCTGGATTCTTTACGCTTTCTCTTAATTCTTTTAAGTTCATATGGGAAACTCCATGGTGTACCAATGAATATGCTCCTATTTCTAGTGAACGAATTCCCTTTAGAAAAGCCTCTTGGAAATTTCTACCCACAGCCATTATTTCTCCTGTAGCCATCATCTTGGTACCCAATATTCTATCTGCATCTTTAAACTTATCAAAAGGCCATTTTGGTATTTTAACAACCACATAATCCAGTGAAGGTTCAAAGCAAGCATAGGTCTTTTTTGTAACTGCATTTTTTATTTCATGAAGTCCGTAGCCTAAAGCTATTTTCGCAGCTACTTTTGCTATAGGATATCCTGTGGCTTTTGAAGCTAGTGCTGAGGATCGGCTCACCCTAGGATTTATTTCTATAACTGCATATTGAAAGCTCTTAGGATTTAATGCAAACTGCACATTACATCCTCCCTCAATACCCACTGCATCTAATATTTTTAATGCTGATGTTCTAAGCAGCTGATATTCCTTATCTGAAAGGGTTTGGCTTGGCGCCACCACTATACTGTCTCCTGTATGCACACCTACTGCATCTATGTTTTCCATATTGCATACACATATAGAATTCCCAAAAGAATCCCTCATTACCTCATACTCTACTTCTTTCCATCCCTTTACGCTTTTCTCCAAAAGTACTTGGTGTACAGGACTTAGTTTCAATCCCATTTTAAGTATTTCCCTTAATTCCTCTTCATTTTCTGCAATACCGCCGCCGGTTCCCCCTAAGGTATAAGCCGGTCTTACTATTAATGGATATCCTATTTTACCTGCAAACTCCAGTCCTTCATTCATTTCATTAACTATGCTACTTTCTATAACTGGCTCATTTATTTCCTGCATTATGCTTCTAAAGTTTTCCCTATCTTCCCCTCTTTTTATAGCTTCTACAGAAGTACCTATTACCTTAACCCCGTACTCATCTAGTATACCTTCTTCATGAAGAGCCACAGCCATGTTTAAAGCTGTTTGTCCACCCATACCTGCCAATAAACTATCTGGTCTTTCTTTCTCTATAATTCTTTTTACAAACTCCACTGTAAGTGGCTCTATATAAACCTTGTCTGCCACTTGGCTATCTGTCATTATAGTAGCTGGATTACTATTTACCAAAACCACTTCTATTCCTTCTTCTCTCAATGCCTCACAGGCTTGTGTTCCTGAATAGTCAAACTCTGCTGCCTGTCCTATAACTATTGGACCTGAGCCTATTACCAATACTTTTTTTATATCTCTATTTAAACCCATATTAAATTCCTCCTATTGAAAATCATCATATTTTTGCCTGCGCTTCTATTTGAAAATATTTCTCTTTCAATTCCAAACCCTCAACTTCAAATAGCTCCCAAGGGAGTTTTGTCCCTCATTCTAAATTTTGAATTTTAAATTTTTATCTATTACTGCGAAGATTAAATTAATCGTTAATCTTAGATATAAACAGATCTCTAACCTTCAGATGGAGTTTTTACTCCAACTGAAGGTTAGAGATCGTTATCCAGGTACGTAGCTGCCGTTATCTCCCACTTTGTTAGAAGTGGGAGTGTTACGGCAGGTAGTCATCGGATAAATTAGATATACAGTTTTGCTTTATATCTTTTTAAGCATTTCTTAATCTATAAATTTAAAAATTCATCAAATAAATATTGATTTTCTATAGGTCCAGGACTTGCTTCTGGATGATACTGCACACTAAATATACGTTGTTTTATACTTCTCATGCCCTCTATAGATCCGTCATTTAAGCTTACATGGGTAACCACCATATTCTCTGGCATTTCTTTCACCACATAGCCATGATTTTGAGAGGTTATATAAACTCTATTTCTCTCTAAATCCTTCACTGGATGATTGCAGCCCCTGTGCCCAAACTTCAGCTTTTCCGTGCTTCCTCCGAGAGCTAATGCTAAAAGCTGATGACCAAGGCATATTCCTCCTATAGGTTTTTTACCCACTAAAGCCTTTATATTTTCTATAATCTCTGGCAAATCCTCTGGATCTCCAGGTCCATTGGATAAGAATATTAAATCTGGGTTTAAATTAAGCATTTCTTCTGGCTTTGTATAAGCTGGAAGTACTGTTATTTTACAATTTCTTTCTTTAAAGCATCTTATTATATTTTCCTTTACCCCAAAATCCATAAGAGCTACGTGTTTACCACTACCATCTACAGTGTATTTTTCCTTAGCAGTCACTTTCTTAACTGCATCCACATTTGAAAAACTTTTAATTTTCTCTTGTACCGCTTCCTTATTCATTTCCCCTAGGGCTATTACACCTCTCATGGTTCCACTGTTTCTTAAAACTTTAGTTAAAGCTCTAGTATCTATATTTTCAAGACCTATTATCTTATTTTGTTTTAAGTAACTGTCTAGATTCATTTCAGCTCTAAAATTACTAGGATTTTTACAATATTCTTTAACTATAAATCCCTTTACCTTTGGACTTTTAGACTCCAAATCCTCTAAATTAACCCCATAATTTCCTATCAAAGGATAAGTCATAGTAACTATTTGTCCCCAATAAGAAGGATCTGTAAGTACCTCTTGATATCCCGTCATTCCAGTGTTAAAAACCACTTCTCCCACAGCCTCTTCTAAATATCCAAAGGCTTCTCCTGAAAATACCACACCATTTTCTAAAATCAAATTAGCTTTCAATTTCATTCCTCCGATACGTAAATTTTTCTTTAGTTGATATAAAAAATAACAAAAAGGATAGTAAAGAAAATCTTAAAATTTTCCTACTATCCTGCTATTATTCATATCTTCATTTAATTTTTCATGAAATTTACTAATTATGATTTTTGAATTTACTATGCTGGTATTTTTCTTTAAAAATGCACCACAAAAAAACATAATCCTTCCTCCTTTCTGGCCTCACAGGACCAATTTAAAGCAATTCATCTGTTGTTTAGTATACAACTAAATTAAAGTTTATACATTTTAGTGTATTTAAATTAATTTTTTTTATTATTTTAATGCAAAACTTTAACTCTGTCAAATGTTTTTTGTATGCTTGTTTTTTAAATACCATATGAAACTAAAAATTTTATTCAATTTTATGCTGTATATTCCTTATATGAATTAAAAGTACAATTCATCCTCCTAGATAAACAACAGAGGTTTTATTGTAATGAATTATATAAATTTTTACTATAAGTGGCCTTCCTCAATTTAGAAAATTATTCTCAAAGGCATTCTAATAATCATAAAGGTTTTACTAACTCTTATATGTTGATTATAAAATCATAAAATATAAGCTCTGAAACCCTATAATGACCTTAGAAACTTTTCCTACTTCAACGTCCTTAAACTCCATAGGCTTTATATCCCGTAGGCCCTACGGTAAAAACCAAATAAAGCTTGGGTAAAACTGGGGGATTATAAAATCCCCGTATATTTAAAAGAATGTGGGTGCAAAATTTTTTTCATAAGAGTTACATTAATTTTATCTCCAAAATTAATTGGAATATTGGTATTTAGTAACTTTTGGCCATAATTTAAATTGAAATAATTATCATTATTCTCTACGTAAATAAGGCTTCTATTATACCAAGAACTCTTATACTCTAAAAACTTACAAAACTTACTCCAAGAAAAGCTTTTTAAATTTTGATAGTCTTTTACAGAAGATTTTTCTCCTTTTACATTAGCTTCCTGAATATATATGATTTGATTTTCATCAACTATATTTTTTGAAAGATTATGTAAAAAGTCATCTCTCTTATTTTGAACTTTTTCATAAAGCTTTCCTATTTGCTTCTCTAATTTTTTTCTATTGTTGCTTTCTTTTTCTTTTCTAAGCAATTTTATTTCTAATTTACTTATTTTTTTTATATATTTAAAATAATAAATGCTTTCCTCATTGCTTATGTTAATAAAATCTTTCATTTGAAGGCTTACTATATTCTCCCCTTCTATAAAAGAAATCTCACGCTTTTTCTGTTCTGTTATTATAGATACATAATATCTTCCACTGGAGTTCTTAATAACAGTAGCACTTATTATTCTTCCTTCGACTTTTCTATGAACCTTTGCCTCTACCCATTTAAGTTTAGGCAATTTTATTTTTCCATTCTTCACTGCTATATTAGAGTTAACACAATTTACAGTGTAACACTTTCTTAGGCTTTTTTTTCTCTTAAAATTAGGAAATCCAAAGGCCTTATTGTTGAAAAAATTTTGAAAGGCCTTATCTAAATTCCTAATTGATATTTGCAAAGAAGTGCTGTCTGCTACTTTTAGCCAGGGATAATGTTTTTTTAATAAGGGAAGATGATTTTGTTGTTCTAGATATCCTATAGTTTTACCTTCAGAGTTATAGGCTCCAATCCTCTGAGATAAATAATAATTATAAACAAATCTTGCACAGCCAAAATTTCCTTCAATTTTAGCTATTTGTTCATTATTAGGATAAATCCTGAACTTATAACCTTTGTTTAAGAGAGAACTTTTTTTCACAAACAACACCTCCTTTTGCTCTGATAGTAATAAAAAAAGGTAGAGAAATATTCTCTACCTTCGTGGTCTTAATTCGGTATATAGGTCAGCTCATACGCGAACTAACCAATTGGTTAAACCTTCGTGCCTAACCAAATATTTAATTTATCTTACAATGAAATTGTAACACTAATATAATTGAATGTCCATAGGAAAATTAACTTTTTAACAAAATATTTTAATTTTTCTATTTATTCAGTTGTTATGCTTATTATTTTTCTCTTCCTTCAGTGTAAGCATATTTAATTTCTACACCACTACCAAATAAAGGACTCATTAAATTCTTAACATATTTGTATCTGTAAGTGTTTCTCTTTCTATAAACTGTTGGAACTATAATAGCATCTTCATAAAGTAATATTTTTTCTGCTTCTTTATATGCTTCCAATCTTTCCTTTTCATCTAAAGATTTCATACCAGTTTTAACTAAATCGTCGTATTTCTTATTTGACCATCCAGTTGGAACTATACCTGCATCTGTCATCCACATATCAAAGAATGTATTAGGGTCATTATAGTCTCCTGTCCAAGCCATACCTGCTAATTGATATTGCATTTCATCAGTTCTCTTTTGGAATACTGGCCATTCAACATATTCAGCTTTTAAATCTATTCCTAAGTTCTTCTTGTACATTTGTTGCATATATTCTGCATATGTTCTATACCACTGATCTGTACCTGCAAATAACATTGTAACATTTAATTTAGCTGGATCCTCTGACATACCAAGCTCTTTTAATCCCTTAACTAATAAAGCTTTTGCATCTTTATTTTCTTCAACTAATTTCTTTATTGGCTCTTCTCCAACTAACTCTCTAAAGTCTTTTCCGCCTAATTGTAGTGATGGTGGTGCCCATCCATAAGCAGCTTCATTTATACCTTTAAATATTACATTAGCCATATCTTCTCTATTTGTGGCAATAGAAAATGCCTTTCTAACATTTGCATTGCTAAATAATTTATCCTTAGTATTAAAGAAATTATAGTTTGTTGATGGATCATAGCTCTTCAACACATTAAATTTACCTGTATCATCAAATTTCTTTATCCACTCTGGCTTACTAACCCCCAAAGAGTCTATATTGCCATTGTATAATGAATTGTATCTTGCATTTTCATCTTTTATAATATTCATTGTTACCTTTGATAATTTAACACTATCTTTATCCCAGTATTTGTCATTCTTTTCAAGAATAACTTTACTGTTGTGAGTCCACTCTTTTAACACAAATGGTCCAGAAGATACCATAGTATTAGCCTCTGATCCATATTTATCACCATGCTTTTCTACTATATCCTGTCTTTGAGGCAACATTACCTTAAAATAAGTTAAATCCAAGAAGTATGCACATGGCTGTTTAAGAGTTATTTCTAATGTTTTATCATCCTTTGCCTTAACTCCTACTGAATCTGCTGTTGCTTTTCCTCCATTGTATTCATCTGCATTTTTAATTGGTGATAGTAGAAATGCATAGCCTGAACCTATCTTTGGGTCTAATGTTCTTTTTATACCATATTCAAAATCTTTAGCTGTTACTTTCTTACCATCACTCCATTGATAGTCTCTTAAATAGAATGTCCAAACAGTACCATCTTCGTTATGTTCCCATTTTTCTGCACCTGCAGCTTTAATTACATCCTTTCCATCCTTATCCTGTTCAATTCTTGTAAGTCCCTCATTTATTTCTGTAAGTATTTGAGAAGAATATAAATCCGTTGATTTTGATGCATCCAATGATTTTGGCTCTGCACCTAGGATTAAATTTAAGTATTGGTCCTTGTCCATTTTACTAGCTGTAGCTTGCTTATCATCTGTACTTTTCTTTCCACAGCCCACCAATCCTGAAGTAACCAATAAAGTTGTTCCCAATACTAACGCCAATAATTTTTTACTTTTCATTTTAATGCCCCCTTTTTATCTCTCTTTTATATCCATCATTGAATTTTCATGGATACAATAAAAATCAATTTTAAAAGCAGAAATTTTCTTTCATTTGAGTATTTGTTTAAACTCAGGTTCATTTTTAAATAATATATCATATTTATATATACTTGTCAATTTTTTTTTACATTTTTTCATAGCATATGATTTTTATATATTCTATGATCTTTATATACATCTAGTCATTTTTTTATTACTTTTTATATCATTTTATATTAATTTTAACATTATTATTGTATTTAATTATACTATTTGTAAAAATATATAATTTAAGTTTATAAAAATGATATTCTCTCTTCATCCCCCATTCCTTCAGAATGAATTTTATTCATTTACAACATTCAATTTGGTTTTTTATTCTAACAAAAATAAAAATAAAAAAAGAAGTAGAATCTTATCTCCCCAGATAAAAATTCTACTTCTTACTTCTTACCTCTTACCTCAACCTAAATTTCCCTTGTTTCCCTAGCTAACCATTGTTTTTCTTCTTCATTTAAGCATGGTGATAATTTTTCAAAAACCATTTTGTGGTAAGAATTTAACCAAGCTTTTTCTTCTTTTGAAAGCAAGTCTACAACTACTCCATCTAAATCTATTGGACAATAAGTTACAGATTCAAATTTCATAAATTGTCCAAATTCAGTGCTTTCATCCTTAAGCACTAAAAGCTCATTTTCTATTCTAATTCCATGTTTGCCTTCTATATATATACCTGGTTCATTAGTTATTATCATGCCTTCTTCTAATTTTACAGAGTTGAAAGCTGGACTTATTCTATGTGGTCCTTCATGTACATTTAAGAAATATCCAACACCATGGCCTGTTCCACACTTATAGTCTATGCCATATTCCCAAATTGGCTGTCTAGCTATAGCATCTAAATGTGTTCCAGTGCATCCATACAAGAATTTAGTTCTTGATAATGCTATATTTCCTTTTAAAACTAATGTATAATCTCTTTTTTCCTCTTCAGTCAATTGTCCAAGTACAAAAGTTCTTGTTATATCTGTAGTTCCATCTAAATATTGTCCACCTGAATCCACAAGTAAAAATCCCTTTGTATCTAATTTATATGTTATTTCTGGCGTAGCTTTGTAATGCATCATAGCTGCATGATCCTTATGTCCAGCTATAGTGTCAAAACTTATGCCCATAAAGTGTTCTTGCTCTTTTCTAAAATTCTCAAGTTTATCTGAAGCTGATATCTCTGTAATTTCTTCTTTTCCTAGGTTTTCTTTTAGCCAACGCATAAATTTAACCATGGCAACGCCATCTCTTACATGACATTTCTTTAAATTTTCTACTTCTTCTTTACTTTTAACAGCCTTCATCATAGAAGTTATATTATCTTCTTCTATAGCTTTACATCCTTCTGGTATAGCATTGAATATCCAGTAGTTTACTCTATTAGCATCAAAAAGAATTTTTTCATCCTTCAATGCTTTAACACAATTTTGTATTTCTTTATATTCTAAAACTTCTACAGAATCATTTTTTAATTCTTCTTCTATTTCTTTTGAAATTTTTATTTTATCTATGAAAACATAAGCTTTATCTTCTTTTACTAAGGCATAAGAGGTTACCACTGGATTATTATTAACATCATTTCCTCTTATATTAAAAAGCCAAGCTATATCATCTAAACTAGTTAGTAAGAATGTTGTAGCTCCTAAATCTTTCATATGCTTTCTTACTTCATTAATTTTATCCACTCTTGATTTCCCTGCGAATTCCACCGCATGAGATATGATAGCTTCTCTTGGTATCTCTGGTCTATCAGCCCAAATTTCACCTATTAAATCATAGTCAGAAATTATTTTAATATTTTTTTTAGCAAACTTCTTCTCCATATTTCTAACAGCTGCCACAGAAAATACTCTTCCATCAAAGCCTACTACAGCTCCTTCTTTCAAAGTATCATAAAGCCAATTTTCATAAGTAGGCACATTTGGTTGTCCCATTTTAAATAAATCTATACCTGATCCTTCTAATTGCTTAGCTGCCTGTATGAAATATCTTCCATCTGTCCAAAGACCATTTTGCTCATGAGTTATAACTGCAGTTCCTGCTGAACCAGTAAATCCAGATATCCACTCTCTTGACTTCCAGTGATTTGCTACATATTCACTTTGGTGAGCATCAAAGCTTGGAACTATGTAGGCATCCATTCCCTTTTGTTTCATAAGGTTTCTTAACGCTTCAACTCTTTCTTTAACTTTCATTTTATTCGCCTCCTACATGTAATCCCCAAAATTCATTTTGATAAAAAATTTTAAGTATTTTTTCATCTATATAAAATTATATACCAATTGCTCCATAAATTCCACATAATAAAGGATTCTTTATATTATTTTTTCTAATCAATAACACCCTATACTTAGTAAGCCAACGTTATTCAGTTATAAAAATATAAAAATTAACCTAACTGTGCGAAATTCTCCCATCCTCTATAGGCTGCCGATGGATAGTTCTTACCATAGGTAATATAATAAACTATAACAAAAACACTATACCATTGAATATACTTCCTTATTTCAACGGTATAGTGTAAATTTTTATATAGTAAATTTATTAACTTCTTCTAAAAGCTTCTCTGCTAATTCATCAAAAGTTTCTGTATTAGATTCCAATTCTTCTATAGTTGCTAGTATTTCCTCTGTGCTAGCTGAAACTTCTTCTGTAGCAGCTGATGTTTCCTGTGAACTTGCGGATATGTTTGTAATTGAATTCACTATTTGTTCCTTGTCACTTATCATTCTGCCATTTAAATCTTTTACCTTTTCTACCTCACTATTTAACTTAGATATTATATGGGATATTTGCTTAAATATCTCCCCTGTCTCACTAACAGATTTTTGTTGAGCACTTAAGTTTTCCTCAGTATGATTTAGAGAAAGCACTGCATTTCTAGATTTATCTTGTATATCTAATATTAAACTTTTTATTTGTTCTGTAGCCTGCTGACTGCCTTCTGCTAATTTTCTTATTTCCTCTGCTACCACCGCAAAGCCTCTACCTGCATCTCCTGCCCTTGCCGCTTCTATAGATGCATTTAATGCCAATAAATTAGTTTGCTCTGCTATAGCTGATATGGTGTTTAATATATTTCCTACTTCCTTTGATCCTTCATCCATTTTATCTATTGCTATTCTTAAAGCTTTTCCGCTCTCTGAAGTATCCTTTGTTTTATCAATAAGTTCTTCCACAACAGTTAATCCTTTTTCATTAAGCCCTGATGCTTCCTTAGAAGAATCCGTAACTACATTTATTCTATCTGAAATTTCTCCTATGCTTGTGGATAATATTTCAGCCTTATCAACTCCATTTTCTGTATCCTTAGCCTGCTCATTAGCTGTCCTTGCTATTTCATCTATAGTCTTTGCAACTTCTACCGTTGCTGTACTTACCTGTTCTGACATTTGTTTTAAGGATTTTGCTCCCTCATTTACAGTATCAGAGGAAGTCTTTATATTTTCTAATAAACTCTTAAGACTAATTATCATTTTATTAAATGAATTTCCTATGGTACCAAACTCGTCTTTTCTATTTATATCTATAGTTTCTTTTAAATCTCCTGCTGCAGCCTTATTAATACCAATTTCTAATATTTTAAGAGGTTTTGTTACATAATTACTTAATACTAAAGCAAACATCACTGCAAATATAATACATAAAATAGTAAGAACAATGCTTACTGTTCTTATGGAATTTATGTAGCTGCCTATTTCTTTTTCTTGGAAAGCTAATACCACTTTCCAGCCTGTTTTTCCGTTAGTTTCAAAGGAAGCTTTATTGGTAACTCCATCTTTTTTATATTCAAAGCTTCCCATCTTTTCATTGCCCATTTTTTTATAGAAATCTTCATTTGAAGCATCTTTTCCTATAAGCTTTAAATCTTTATGGCTTATAACTTTGCCCTTGGCATCTACCACAAATATATTGCCAGTTTCACCTAATTTTATACTATTATATTTTTTTACAAAACCATCTAGCTCTACATCTATAGCAAATACTCCAGCTACAGAACCTTTATCATCCATAAATCCCTTAGCAACAGTGAATATTTGAATACCAGTAATAGCGTCATTATATGGCTCTGTATATATTAAACTATCGCTATTCTCTACTGCTTTTTTATACCAATCTCTGCTAGTAGGGTCATAGCTTTTATCATTCTCTGCTCCATATGATGAATTGCTTATTACATTTTTATTTCTAGTTCCTATATAAGCAAACTTTATTACAGCATCTTTTTCTGCTATATTGTCTAAGGTATTTTTAATAAAACTTCTGGTTCTTTCTAAATCATCTTTAATCTTTGGATCAGATGAAGATTTTAATTGCTCATTTAGAACCACAAAATCTTTAAAGTTTTTACTTTCATAATTGGAACTTACCATTCTTTCCATACTGCTTAAAAATTCATCTACGTTCATGTTGGCTTCTTTTACCATTGCTTTTGAAGCTTCATTAAAAGATTCATTTAATGCTTTTTTCGATTTGGCATAACTTAAAGATGCCATTATCATTATGGGGATTAACATAGCTACCACCATAATTGGAATTATCTTATACTTTATGCTGTTTCCTTTGCTGCTTTCTTTTTCTCTTTTGCTACTTTTGGTACTTTTACTCATTTTCACTCCTCCTGTCGAAACTTTTCCCACTAGTATTATCGTTATTTATAATAAAATCTTAACTAAACTATATAGCTCAACTTTTGCATATAAACTTTAAGCTCTACAGTATATAAGGGAAGAGGTAATCGCAAAAGTTTGTTGATAAATGGGCAAAATTAAAAATTTATTAAATGAAATTTACCATAATAATTTTCTATATTTACTTAGTAATCACAATACTATTCACTTTATATTATTTATTCTTATTGTAATAAATCCACTCAAACATTAAAAACAGTATAGCTAATGAAATTAATACCCACTGAAAACTAAATCCGCCATTTATTATGGATGTTTTCATATTATTCTTAGATAGGGTAGTAGATTCATTTTTAATATTTTTACTTATATCTGACTCAATATTTACTGGGAAATTAACTGCTATGGCCCCTTCTCTTTTTTCTCCATTGTCTTTATTTTCACTTATTCTATAAATTCCTCTTTTAATGGTATTATCGTAAGATTTTACAGGATAACTTGCAGCTAATTTTTCGTAAGTATTCCAAGGAGTTTTTATATTTATTTCTTTACTATTAGGCAATGGTTTTATCTCTAATTCATCGCCACATACATAACCTTTTTTAAAATTAATATCTCCGCTAAAAAAATACTCCATTAAATTATTTATAAATATAGGGAATTCCACATTTAACGGTAAATCGCTATTTTCCATTGCAAAAGCTAAAGTAACTACTTTTCTTCCCTTTAATTCCCCATAAAAAGCCGCAATTTTATTTTCTATTTTAAATATAGGCTCTCCCCAGGAAGGCATATTTATATCCTTAATTTTAGAAACTACAAATTGTGAGTTTTCCATGTATTCAGTTAATGGATTTTTCTCTACATTAGCCAATCCTCCAGCTACATCCTTTCCTACAGAAAAAAATTCATTGCTAGAAGGATTTATAAATATAATATTTCCTTTCTTAGGTAAACTTTTTGGTGCTTCTCCATCAAATATGTAAACATCATAACCATCATTTGTAGTATTTAAATCCTTAGTTTTATAAACTTCAATATCCTGAACCGTAGCCAAGGCCCTTTCCATAAATAAATTGTCCTTAGAAAAAAGCAATACTTTTTTCTTTTTTTCTTCCTTTACCACATCATATATTACATTGTCTCTATTCAAACCATCTTTTTCACTTATTTCTGCATATATATAGTCTGATAAATTATTTACATTTTCAAAACTTATAGTTTTAATTTCCTTAGGTTCTAGCTGAAGACTTTTTACCCCTTGTATTTTTTCACCACTATAAAGAGATACCTCTCTAGTTAATTTAGAGTTACTTCTATTGTTTATCCTTACCAAAGCCCTTAGGGAGTTTCCCTGAGATTTATGCCATATATAATCTAAGCTCACATTATCCACCTTAGAGTTAAGATTAATTAGCTCTCCATTTATATCTTTTAATTCCACATTATCATCAGTATAAAAATAAGCTCTATAGTTTTCTAAGGCCTTACCCATGGATTTTGTAATGGATACAGCATCATCTAAATTCCCATATAAATCTGTGGCCGGTATATTTTTTATTTTATCTATTGCTTCATTTTTACTTCCAGCGCTAACTTGAACTTTTGCATATTTAGCTGAAGATATTACAGTAATATTAGCATTATTAGGCATCTTTTTTATAAGTTTTATAGCTTCTTCCTTCCCCTTATCCAATCTGGTTTTTTCATCATATAAAGCATTCATGCTTCCACTATTGTCTAATATTATTATAGAGTTCTGCATTACCCTTCCCTTTAGTTTTACCAAAGGATTAGCTCCTGCAAAAATCAGAAATAATATAATCATAAGCTGGAGGATTAAAAGAAGGTTGTTTTTTAGCTTTTGCCAAGGCTTGTTCACTTCCACATCCTTCAGAGCTTTTTCCCAAAGAAATATACTTGAAACATCTTTTTCCTTGAGCTTTTCCTTTAGCATGTACATGATTATTACTATAGGAATTATTGATAAAAATAAGAAAAACCACGGATATACAAAGGACATATCACCACATCCCTTCTTACTGCAAACTAAAATATATTATTCCAAAGTTTTTTAAATATAATTTCCTCTAGAGACTCATCACTAGAAATAACTACATACCTGCCTCCTAATTTTTTAGAAATACTTTTTAAATTTATAGTAAATTCTTTTAAGGCAGCATTATATTTTTGGACAACTTCATCATTTACAGTAATATCTCTATATATTTTTGTTTCACTGTCTCTAATCCTTAAATGTCCTCTGAAATTAGGGTTTATTTCCTCTGGAGATAATATATGAATAAGTATAAAATCTTGCTTTTTATACTTTAGGTATTTAAGACATTCTTCTAAATTCTCTTCGGTAAAAAAATCCGATATAATTATGGAAAGTCCCCCTAACAGTTTGTCTTTTCTTTTTATGCATCCATTTATATTGGTTTTACCCTTAAACTCTATCTTTTCAAGAAAATCAGTGTAATATTTAAAACTATTTTTACTGTTTAATGCCTTAGAACTATAAAGTCCATTCTCGCCTAGAATGTTTATACAAACTCTATCTGAATCCTTTAGGCTTAGAAAAGCTAATGTTGCAGCTAGTTGAAGAGCTTTTATACTCTTTTTTTCTTTTCCAAAATCCATAGATTTACTAGCATCTAAAAATATGTTAACTAAAGCCTCTCTTTCTTCAGTAAAAAGTTTTAAAAGCAACCTATCAGACTTACCATAGGCATTCCAGTTGATTTTTCTAATATCATCCCCAGGAGAGTATTCTCTAAAATCCGAAAACTCCTGAGAATCCCCTTGAGCTTTAGATTTTCTAATGCCTAAGTTATTAGAATTACTTGTAATTTTTATCTTTAGAGATATATTTTGTAGTTTTTTTAAAAAATCGCTGTTGAATATATCATTATACATACAAAACTCTGCTTTCTATATATATTTTACAAAGTATGCCCTTTGTGGCGGCTATTTATCCGTTAACGCCAGCTACGTCCCTGGATAACGATCTCTAACCTTCAGCTGGAGTTAAAACTTCATCTGAAGCTAAGAGCTCTGTTTATCCGATGACTACCTGCCGTAACACTCCCACTTCTAACAAAGTGCGAGTTAACGGCAGTTACGTCCCTGGATAACGATCTCTAACCTTCAGCTGGAGTTAAAACTCCATCTGAAGCTAAGAGCTCTGTTTATGGCAATGCTCTAAAATTTCTTTTATAATTTCTTCAGTACTTATGCCTTCTGATAAGGCCTCAAAATTTAGTAAAATTCTATGCCTTAAAGCTGGATAACTCACATACTCTATGTCTTCAAAGGCCACATTATATCTTCCATTTATCAATGCTCTAACCTTTGCAGTGGAAATTAAGCTTTGAGCTCCTCTTGGGCTTGCCCCGTATCTTATATATTTTTTTGTTATATCAGGACTATCATCTAATTCTGGATGAGTTGAAAGAATAATCCTTAGGGCAAACTCCTTAACAGATGATGCTATAGGTATATCCCTCGCCACTTCTCTTATACTCAATATTTCCTCTCTATCCATTACATTTTCAAGTTGAACTTTTTCATTGGTAACAGTTAAGTCCACTATACTACTAAGTTCCTGCAAACTTGGAAACTCCACATTGGTTTTGAATAAAAATCTATCCAGCTGAGCTTCTGGCAATGGATAAGTACCTTCCATCTCAATGGGGTTTTGTGTAGCTAGCACCATAAATGGCTGCAAAAGTTCATAACTGGTTGTTCCTACTGTAACCGTCCCCTCTTGCATAGCTTCTAAAAGGGCTGCCTGAGTCTTTGGAGTGGCTCTGTTGATTTCATCTGCTAAAACTAAATTTGCAAATATGGGTCCCTTTCTATACTGAAATCTACTACCATTTTCATCTTTTACTATAATATCCGTTCCCGTAACATCGCTAGGCATCAAGTCTGGAGTAAATTGAATTCTAGAAAAGGAAAGATTCATAACTTTTGATAGTGTCTTTACTAATTGTGTCTTACCAAGGCCTGGTAGTCCTTCTAAAAGTATATTTCCCCCTGCTAATATTCCTATTATAACTTCATCTACCACAGAGCTTTGTCCTATTATTCCTTTAGAAATTTCTGCTTTTACCTTGTTTATTTTATCCACAATTTCCTTTAGCTTAACTTCACTTATATCCACATTTTTTCCCCCTTAGTTGGTAACCCAGTTTCTAATAACTCAAGTTTTAAATATAATTTTTAAACTCTACATTATACAAGGTAAGAAGTAAAAGTGAAAAAGTAAGAGCTATTGAAAAAATTCACCAAAGCTGAATTTTCACCACAAATATTACCTACAAATTAATTATAAAAAACTCCTAGAGTTTTATCCTTAACTCTTACTTCTTAGCTCTTACCTCTTACTTACCTATTACTTACCTATAAATTTTATATTTTTATTTTATAACTGAGAAGGTTGAATTAGTAACTTTCGTAGTTTATCCGATGACTACCTGCCGTAATACTCCCACTTCTAACAAAGTGGGAGATACGGCAGCTACGTCCCTGGATAACGATCTCTTAGCTTCAGATGGAGTAAAAACTCCATCTGAAGCTAAGAGCTCTGTTTATTAGTACGTTTATTATTTTATAGTATATTTATTATTCTAATGATGAAAAATAGATTTTAATAATTTCTTTCATTCCTTCTGGTATGCTATAGGAATTTATATTATCCATTGCTCTACTTCTATATTCACCCACTACTTCATTGTAGGGAACAGATTCTCCCCTTAAAGTAACTCCATTAGAAGTTCTTATTTCCTCTACTTTTCCTTTTTTCTCTCTTTTGCCCTCTATATTAGAAGTGTCTCCCTGTCCACCTAACGTTTTTGTGGTAAATATTCTTGGATAATCCTTCACATCACTTCCAGATCCCTTTTCCTTTTTATTTATGCCCGTACTTCCTTGACTATTTCCTTTACTACTTTCCTCTTCCTTTCCCTGACTACTGCCGCTGCCAGCACCACTACCAGAACCATTTTCTCCAGATCCACCCTCACTATTTGAACCTTCACCGCCTTCTGAATTGCCCTTGCCACTGGAATTACCACCATTGTTTCCTTGCTGGCTTCCTTGTGCATCTCCACTATTTTCTCCCGAAGCTTCTGCATTTGATGCCAACGAATTCTCCATCTGCCTTATGGCCTTTTGAAAATCCGTATCTTCCATCAAATCCGATAGTGCAGCACTTAATTCCTGCATTTCACTGGATAAGTCGCCCAAAGCACCGTTAGCAATGGATTCCCCTAATTTTTTAATTGCAGAGGCAAGCTTAGGATTATCCTTTAAAGCATTAGCTAAATTTTTATACGACTCTGCTAACTCTTTTCTCTCCTCTGGGGAAATTTTTTTAAGCTTTTCTGTGTTTTCCTTAATAAGTTTTTTAATTTCCTGGGTATCCTTATTTTTTAAAGCCTGACCCAGCTCCTTAGTTGCATCATTTTTTATAAATTCATCTGCAATTTTTTTCAAATCATTTCCTTCATATTCAGCTCTTAAAAGCTCCAACTTTTTTGAAGTCTTTTGTAATGATTTATTAATTTCCTCTTGTCCTTCAGATTTTTTTATTTCCTCTTGAAGCTTTGTAAGATTATGTTTTAAAGTTTTTTTCTCCCAATCCTTAAGACTAGTGTTTTTATTCACATCTTTTTTAATCTCTTCTATTTTTTTTAACTGAGAATTTTTTGCTACCTTAACTTCATGTATATTTTGCGCCTTATCTTTTAAAGGCTCTGGCAATACAAGAGTACTTACCATTACCGCTAATACAATAGAAAGTTTCTTTATATATTTCCTATTTCCCTTAAGTTTTATATTTTTATAATTTGTCTTGCTGAGGAAATTCAAAGCATCCTTCTTTTGAATTTCATAAATACCCAGAAAATTTTCCCCTCGGCTACTGCTCTTTAGATTTTTTTCCCTAAACTCTAAAGCAGTTATAATCCTATCTTTAAGTCCAAAGGAATCTGCTACCATAGCTGCTTCTTTCTCCTTAGGATATTTTACAACAGAATAAGTCACAGATATAAAGATAAAACTTAATATTATCCACAGACCTTTAATATAAGGTGCATAAATGGGTATGAATTTAGACAATATAATCAAGCCTATGGACATAATAACCGCATAAAATGAAAAATTCATTAAATTATCTATTGCCTTTTTAATAAAAAGTCTCTTTCTCCACTTTTTAAGTTCTTTGCTTATTAAATTATCCAAAGTATTCAACTTTATAAAAGCACCTCCTTTCTAGAACCTAGCACCTAGTACCTAGCACCTAAATCTAGTGCCTAAATCTACTACCCAGCAAATCCTTTAGGGACTGCCTTTCTGATAATCGAGTATTAATACTAAGATTTCGCTCTTTTTTTCTTCATAGGATCTAATTTATATATGGACAAAGACAGCATTACAACTGAAATAATTATGTCTATTATCATGTTTACTGCCCAAAACGGCAACGGCCCAAGCTTTACAATGCCTGGTATTCCAATACTCGAGCCCTTACCAAACTGTTCCATGACCATGGATACAAAGCCTGCTCCAGGATTAAAATACATAAGCGGCAACCTTTGAATTGTAGGATTAGGGTTATACCTATATTTTATACTTACATAAAATGCACTTATTATAAGGGTTCCTAGCATTAAAAATAATATGGTTCCATAAGTAAGTACTGTGGACGTAGTAGTTTTTTTAATATATGTTGAAAAAAACATTCCTATACTTCCAAAAGTCACTGCAAGTATTATATAATATCCCAAAAGTTGAGCTATCTCCTTGATAGAAATCCCTCCAAATAAAAATATTATAGAAAACACTGGCAATGAAGATACTATAAGTAATAAAATTTGGCTTATGGACGTTATAAGTTTCCCTATGATTATGGATGAAGGCTTTAACTTAGTGCAAAGCAATAAATCTAAAGTCTGCCTTTCCCTTTCATTAGAAATAGCACTTGAAGTAAGGGCTGGAATTATGAAAGCTATGAGCAAAAATTGAATACCAGCTAACACTGCATAGGATGTTGTTATATCGTTGTAATTAAATCCTTGATTATGCTGAGCAAATATTGTATTAAAGAGTGCAAAAGCAGCTATAAAGGTTAATATTCCTATATAAATTGCTAAAAGAAAAGGTGCCCTCCAAGTTCTCATCCTAACTTTGGTCTCTTTTCTAAGTATAGGATTAATCTTTATCTTTTCCATTATTCTTCGCTCCTTTCTGTAACTTTCATGAATACATCCTCAAGCTTTCTGCTTTCTTCACCAAAAGAAACAAGAGGAATTTCATTCATTATAAGTTTCTTAAGTATATTTTGCATTTCTACATCTCCGCCATTAATAGCTATTTCTATACTATTTCCACTTGGAGCTACATTAGTGATTTCAGGTATTTCCTGCAGCAGTCTAACTGCTTCTTCCACTCTATTTATCATTTTCATTTTAATAATTTTATTACTTTGAAGCTTCATCATTATATCTTCAACCTTCCCATTAGCCACCATTTTCCCCTTATCAATAATCCCAATGCTGGTGCATATCTCCGAAAGCTCTGACAATATGTGAGAACTTATTATTACGGTTTTCCCCATATCTCTTAGGGATTTTAAAATTTCCTTCATTTCAAATCTAGCTCTTGGATCCATTCCTGAGGCTGGCTCATCCAATATAAGAAGCTTAGGGTTGTGTATTAAACTTCTAGCAAGACATAACCTTTGTTTCATTCCCCTTGAAAGAGAATCTACATATTCTCCTTTTTTATTAGATAAATCTACTAATTCCAAAAGGTCATCACATATTTTATCTTTTTCCTTACCATATATTTCATATATTGAAGCATAGAAATCAAGATATTCACTGACTTTCAAATTATCATATACTCCAAAGAAATCCGGCATATAACCTATATATTCCTTCACCTTTCTATGGTCTTTAAGTGCATCTATTTCATTTACATAAACCTGCCCTGAGGTTTCTTTTAAAAGCCCTGCCACTATCTTCATAGTAGTGGTTTTTCCAGCTCCATTAGGCCCTACAAATCCAAATATCTCGCCCTCTGGTACATGAAATGTTAAATTATCCACCGCAGTAAATTTTCCAAACTTTTTATATAAATTATTTACCTTAAGCATTATTTAACACTTCCTTTCACTGAAATTTTAGGAATTTCTCCCTTGATTCTATCTTTACTCATTTGTAATTTAATTTTAAGCTCTCCTGTTGGTGATAGGTATTTATCTAAATCTTTTTTCTCTATTACAAAATCCCTATAATCCCCCTGTTGCCATTTTTGCTCTTTTACATTCCATATAAATTGTTTTACAACTTCCTCTTGCCCTTGCAATAGGTCTACCATATAACTAATAGTTATTTTTTCAATATCAATTTTTTCATTTATACGGAAAGTAACTTGATAATCCCTGCCATAAAAAATCTTTTCAATTTCACTATATCCACCATCTTTGCCGTTTTGTTCAGGTTTAAAGTATCCAAATGGATATTCTATTTCACTTCCCTTATTGTAGCTTAGATTTATAGGCATTATAACCATATTCTTTTCATACTTTTTAAATTCTTTCCCATTTATATTTAATCCATTAATAAATTCTTTATTGCACCATCCAATTAATACTGGTTCATCTATAGTCATCCTTTTCTGCATAAAATAATACATAAGTATGTCTCTTTTTTGAGAAATTTTTCTTATATTTTCTTTTGATAAATTTTTATTTGTACTATTATATATATCCCTCGTAGGATATAACAACTCTATAAAATTATATAGCTCACTATAAATATTTCCTTCAGTATTTATACTTCTTTCTTGAGAATTTTTTAAATCTCCTATTTTTATATAGTTATTTTTAGTAACTATATAGCAATCTTGTAAATCCAGTGTAGTATTGTTTTTTACATTTCCTGTATATTTTCCATTAAAATAGCTTAAATTACTTTCAAGCTTACCTAGTGAGATATCTGGCGTTTTAAGTTTCAAAATATTATTTGAAAAAACTGGTGAATCATAGAACTCTACATAATCATTTTGTCCCTGATTAAATTTCATTTGAATCTTTTTAGTATTTGATGCATTAGTGCCACCACCTTGGCCTATCCAAGCTCTATTCATCATTTCCTCCTGATATGGATATACATTTAATCCATTAGTACCATTAACCTTTATATTGTCTTTTTTAGGAGAAAATACATTTGCATTGCTGAGAATTTGACTTTTACCATCTTTATCTATCTTAATTAAATTTATTATATTTGCTATATTTTTAGTATTTCTAGTTCCCATACCTGAAATATGAATTACAAATGCAAAAACTATAGCTAAAATAGGTACTACTGCCCACATATATTCTCTTTTATCTTTTTTCTTTAATATTATATAAGATAAAGGAGATACTAAAATTATATATATACATAATATGATTATTATGTTATTGCCCTTTGGAAGAGGCATTTCAACTATATTATTAAGGGCACTTTTAAGAGAATAAAAATCTTCTTCCATCTTTCCCTCAGGAGTATACATTTTTTCAAAATTTGAATTCTTTACAGCTCTCTGTATAAGTTCTGATACAAAGTCTTCCTTCATGTTCCAGCTAGTCAAGGGCTCCTCTCCTAGATCAAAAGAATTTAGACATATAATTCCATCACCCTTTTTTATAGTAATTGATAATGTTTCTTTTCCTTCTGCTATTAATTTTTCTTCTGTCTTAAAATCAAGTTCTAATGAATTTATGCTTAATGGATTTTTGCTTCTCTTATCTTCTGGAAGAACATTGTAAAGTGCTGAAGTATTTATTTTCATTATATTTCCTATGTTTCCAGTTAAAAAATCATCCTTAAAAATAGATAAGGTTTTATTATAAGAAGATCCCGTTCCTATTATTAAAATTCCACCTCTATTTACCCAACTCTTTAAAGCTTTGTATTGTTCCTTAGAAAGTTTTGAGCTATCAAAATTATTTAATACTATTATATTAACTATATCCATCTCTTCACTTTCATCTATAAAATCCTTTTCACTTAAACTTATATACTTAGTAATTACTGAATTACCCCCTAAATTTAAAGAGTTTACCCCTTTTATATAGTTTAAATTTTCCTTTTCATTGCTTAAAATTCCAACTACTATCTCCTGCCCCGTACTCCCTTGCTTTATATTTTTCTTTCCACTATAAACAATTTTCTTTCCTTCTAATATTTTAATATTTACATGTCCTAAATTTTTATCTATAACCCCAGATATATCTACACTTTTAGTAGAGTTCAGTGGAAGGTTCACTTCTTTAGAATATACCTTCAATTGATTGTTTTCATTTACAACTTCTATTTGAAGCTCTCCGTTTATATCCTTTAACTTATTCTCTATCTTAAATCTAAAGGGTGTCCAATGCTTTAATTTATAATATCCATCAAACCCAACTTCCATATCTACTTTTAAATTTTCCTTTGCATATACCCTGTTACAATTTTGTCCCCCCATAGCAGTGTTACCATTGTTACCAGTAACACTACAGATCATAGTAGAAATCATAAAAAACATCAAAAATATTCCCGTTGCCTTTGACACATAGCCTACTGTTTTTTTCTTTACCATTAACATGGCTCTTTCAAATATTTTATTCAAAACTGTCACAAGTGCCCCCTCCTTATTTTCTGTTTTTATATTAGTTTTTTCTGATATTTTTACTAGTCCTTAACCAGTATTAACATATATTTTTAAGTCGCTTACTGAACTTTGCCACATAAATTTTTACTTTATAACTACAAAAGTTAAGTTACTTAATAAAATTTTACCATTATCATACAGTTAATTCAATGAAGTACAATTAATTCTTTTATTTATTATTTATTCAACTTTCAACTTCAAATAGCTTCCAAAGGAGTTTTTCCTTTAATTGAGCATTGATCATTTGTACATTGAGCATTACTCATATATTTTTAGTTATAATACTAAAAAATATAATTGTGATTTTATAACTGCAAAAATTAAATTATTTAATTTTAATGAGAAAATACTCCCTATTTCATTA
>NZ_CABDWS010000045.1 GCF_901447495.1 Haloimpatiens lingqiaonensis | reverse complement strand
AAAAATCAGAATTTATGGTTTTTAACCTAACCCTCAATCATTCATTATAAATCAGCGGGCTCACGCCCCAAAAATTTTTAAGCGCTAAACTTCTGTTAATTATTATTAATATTTCTTGTATTTTATAAAATAAAAAACACCTTACTTTCAAATTTTTATAGACAGTAAGGTGCTAGTATTAAATTTGTGTACACTAAAAAGAGGTGGGACACCTCTCTTAGCGAAGCTTTCAGGCTAAAGTTGGATCAATTGGATTTGCTGTAAATACGGATTCTATACAATCTAAAGTATTTTTACCTCGTTTTCTTACAGTAGATACATATCTACGAATCCTAGTAAAAGCGTTAGCGCCCGTATAACTCCTAAATGTTCCTGAAACCTTTTGTTTCACTTTAGCCATACGTAAATCACGTTCGGCTAAGTTATTATCAAAAGGTATATCAAAGTCATACATGAAAGCAAGCACTTGATCTTTATAGCCATTTAATCTATTGAGTAGATTAAGGTTTACACTTTTCTTTACCTTCTTTTTAGAATATAATTCAACATTTTTAGTATAGTATTCATCAAAACCAGCTTTAAGTATTTCATCATACTTAGATTCAAAATCTTGAATTTTATCTAAAGGTAAAGTATTATGTTTGTCATTAGTTAAATCTACTTTTTTTTATTTCTAACAATAGATATTTCATAGGCTTTGCCCAGTTTTGACCTTGTAATTCAGTTATACCATTAAGTTCACTTAATATATGAGCGTTACATAGAGCATGATTACATTTAGTATATTTATAGTAAGTCTTAAAACCATCGTGGACTGCCGTTCCAGTGAAGTTTGGAAGTATTGTAATATCATCAATAGCTTTTTTACCACGTTTTTCATGACATTCATAGTAAGTAAGGTTTTCATTAGAAGCTACATGAAGCTAGTGACGCTTTTTGTTGATATACATACCTGTTTCATCAAAATGAACAGCTTTTGTAGATGAAGTAAGGCAATTTCTAGTTTTATTTGTTATAGCTTCTAATTTATCATGACAGCTTTGATTAAAAGTTACCATACTTGTTAGTGTCAATAAAAATTCCTCAAAAAAGGGAAGAATTTTTTTCACCTAAAAAATTAATTTGAATTAATCAAAACCTCATTTTTTCTCTTTGTCTTGACAATATCGCTTTAGATGATATATTTTTACTATAAGGATAATGCTCATTTTGAGTAATATATTCGCCTTTCTTACCTTGGCAGAGGTTATGAAGGGCTATTTCTTTTTCTTTAAAAAATACTTTAAGTAAATTATTTATTTCTATAGCTTCTACCTTTTGACCTATATAAGCATATGGTACAGAATAATAATTTCCATCATAGCATATATGACAGTTTGTATTTACAAGACATGTAGTAGATCTAGATATGACATAATCTTCACTAGGTAAGGCTTGCAGTTTACTTTTTTCTACTGTATTAAAAACTTCTTGAGGTATTTTTTTAGTTGTACCATGCTTCCTTACATTTGATTTCACTTTCCCCTTATCCGTAGGAGTTCTAACCCTACAGGGCTGTGCCCAAAAACCATAATGTGCGGCAAATGTAGCATAATTCTTTTGAACCGTAGGTTCACAAAAATCAGCTTCTAAAATACCAGCTTTTAAATTATCAAGTTTTACTGTTTCAGGTACACCACCAAAGTATTTAAAGCCATTTTTATGACATTCAATAAATGTTTTAACAGATTGGTCAAATACAATTTGAACATACATATATCTTGAATAACTTAGTGTCATAACGAATATCCAAGCTTTTTTATGCCTGTTATTAACTTTTATTGTGCCTATGTATCCAAAATCTACTTGAGCTTCCTCACCTGGTAAACTTGTTAATACCATATATGCTTTAGGTGGAGCTGCTTTAATTTTAGCTACATATCTTTTTACTGTATCATAACTTCCACTAAAGTTATAATCTCTTTGCAAATCTTAAAATATTCTTTTAGCTGTTAAATCCTTTGTTATTTGAATATTTATATATTCTTTATATGGATCTAATATTGTTGGATACGTTTTCCTTTCTACTATTCCATTTTATTTAATTTTTTCTAAGGATGTTCTTACTGTTTTCCTATCTATTTCTAATATTCTGCTTATTTGTGACTTGTTATATCCTTTTTTAAAAAGCGATTCTATTGTTGTATGCATTTCTACCCCCAACATATATATCTTTTCCTTTGTAGTATTTTAATTATATTAAACTACAAAGGACTTATATTTTTCCATATAGGTGGGGAATTTTCCTTCCCTTAAGTGGGTAATTTTATTTTACCACTAACATAGATCCCCTTGAATTTATGGCATGGATATATGAGATTTTAGGAAATTATAAGAATGCTGTTGAAGTTTTGCAGAGAGAGATTTCCATCCTTCAAGAGGAGCACAATATTTCCTCAGGCGAAATGGTAGATAAACCAAAAAGAGAAATAGAAAGGCTTAAAAAATATTATGAAAAAGTATCTATATGAAATAAAACATTTAATATTTTTAAATGTAATTTGTGATCTACTAGCTACTATAGCTTTAGCCAATATTCCCTATTTAACCAAAAAGCTATTTGATTCTATTGGAAGTGGCGATGCAACCTATTGATGTCACTTATACAATTAGACTATAATATGGGGCTGTAGCATTAAGAAATTCATATACACTATATTGGTTTGAAATTTAATAGCAAACACAATGTATTGTAGAATTTATTCTTAGTGCGACAGGCCCTTGTTTTATTAAAACTATACTGTGAATAAACCACATAATAAAAGTTTCTTTAAAAGTTGTATATTCATAATAGTTCACGGTTTAATGATTACACTTAATCCATCAGGTATTACTGCTACTTTAGCGTCTTTGCCTTTTAACTCAAATGCTCGTTTTAATGCTTCATCAATAGTTTTTGCCACCTCCATATGTAAACCAGTAATCAATGAAGGAGCTACTAAATCAGAAACCATAATAACTTTATGATGAACTAGAATTCTAGCTAAAATTTGTGATGTCCACTGTCCTGGTAAGGTTTTTAATTTAGGAGTTTTAACTGCTAAATCTAAAAATTTCTTTGGATCTTTTACATTGGCGATATTATCATAGAAAGCTTGACTACCATGTCCATCTCTACATCCAGAAACCATGATTATAATTCCATCTTTTTTTAAAGTGGCTTCTGCAGCTGTCATCCCTTTAACTGCTTGATAAATATTTTGATCAAGAGGATATCCACCATTTGTAGAAATAGCTATATCACAATCAACCTTATTTACACAAGCTAAACTATTTACAAATTCACAACCGGCTAAATGGGCTTTCGCAAAATCACCAGCAAATGAGCCAATGATTTTATGTTTACCATTTAATACTACATTAATGATGAAAGCTAGTTTAGCAGTTTTTGCTGCATAAACCATGTCTTCATGAATTAAATTATGATATAAATTTCCAGTACAAGAATTATCATTGTTAATAAATTCTCCACTATGATTTGCCATAATTGTTTTATATGAAGCAATACCAGGTAATATTGATTTTCTACCACCAGAGAATCCAGCAAAAAAGTGTGCTTCTATAAATCCTTCTGATAAAAGTAAATCAGCTTCAGCAGCAATTTTATTTATGAAACATTTTCCGCCACTTGGTAAGGTTCCAATTTTTTTCATAGATGCATTATTTGTAGAAATGTGCATTACTATTTCTTCATTATGAGCAATTTCTTCTCCATATTTAGCCACTAATTCTTCTTTGGTGCTTGGTCTATGGAAGCCTGTTGCTACCAAAATACGAATACGTGCATTAGGAGATACGCTGCGAATTCTCCTTAATAAAATAGGTGTAATAATACGAGATGGTACTGGTCTTGTATGATCACTACTAATAATTACAATAGTTTTCTTTCCTTTGGCTAATTCTTCTAAAGAAGCACTGCCTATTACAGTATGTAATGATTTTTCAACAATTTCACTTTCTTCTTTTGTACATTGATAATTTCCTTGCTTTGATTCTAATAAGCCAGCAAAATTTTTTTCTTCCAATTCAACATTAATTGTTTTACAATCGTATGGTAATTTGATTTTTAACATAGTATTCATCTCCATTCTTTAACTTTAATTAGTTCCTTTGCTTCTTATGCAAGTCATTCCAGAGAAATTTCATAATTCAAGTAATTTAATACCTTTTGTAGGATAATCATAATATATAATTTATTCATTAAAAAATATATGAAAGTGGAGGAATAAAATGAATATTTTAAAATCAACTAAATTATCAATATTTAGGGTTCGTGATAAAAAATAGAATTTATGCTTTCTATTTACACAAAATACATAAGATGATATAATAAAGAAAATATAGATATAGAAAATATGGATATAGAAAGGGGAAAGTAAGTTATGACACCAGCTAATTGCTAATATTAATTTAAAATTAAAATTAATATTTATTTTATAACGAGTTTAAATTTACCTAATTGTATTAGGTTTTGTTGTGGTGCTCTTTATGGAATAAGGCATTTAGAAGGTAGCTTACTTTACTGAAAGTGAATATTATAATTTATAAAATATTTTAAGTATTTATTTTGAAATATTAATTCAGAGATTTTTGAAAGAGCTTTGTGCAATATATAAAGATAATTAAACTGTTTTATTAGCGCATAGAAGTTACTTTATATCTGATTTAAATAAATTATAGTAGCAATGTAGTATTTTCGGACTGTAAGAAGATAGAGCTTCTTATGGTCTTTTTATTTTAAACTTACTTTAAAATATATTAGCTAGAACTTCTTTTGCTTTGCCATAAAATGCATGACTCATATTATGTATGAAAGAAGGAATTTATATGTTTGAATTATCGTTAAATGGTGTGAAAAAATATATGGATGCCACACTTGTTCTTAAAAATATAAACTTTCAAGTTTATGCAGGAGAAAAAGTCGGTATAGTAGGGGTTAATGGAAGTGGAAAGAGCACTATCCTTAAATTAATAGCGGGAATAGAGCCCATGAATTATTGTGTTGGTTATCCCGGGGCCACAAGTCCTGGATATGATGAGGGATTTATTTGTTTGCCTAAAGAAGCAAATTGTGCTTACCTTGAACAAATTCCTCAATATGCAAAGAATTTAAAGGTTATTGATGTTTTGAAATTAGCCTTTGAGGAAGTTTATAGTATAGAGAAAAAAATGCGTGAATTAGAAGCTAAAATGAAATTTTTAGAAGATAAATCATTGGAAAAAGCTTTGAAACAATACAGTGAATTAACTCAATTATATGAAGTTAAGGGTGGATACCATACAGAAGAAAAATTAGGTAAGATTTGTACAGGCTTAAAATTTCATGATAGTTTTTTAGAAAAAGAGTTTAACTTATTAAGTGGGGGTGAAAAAACTACAGTAGTGCTTGGAAAGCTTTTGATGGATAATCCGGATATATTACTATTGGATGAGCCAACAAATCATTTAGATATGGATTCAATTGAATGGCTTGAAAATTATCTTAAAAGCTACAATGGAATTGTAATTATAGTATCTCATGATAGATATTTTCTAGATAATATAGTCACAAAGATTGTAGAAGTAGAGGATATGGAATCTATAACTTACAAGGGAAACTATTCTGAATATATGAAGCAAAAGGAAGAAAATATGCGTATTCAATATGAGAATTTTAGGGAGCAACAAAAGAAGATAAATTCTATGGAGAACACTATAAAAGAATTGCGGGACTGGGCTATGAGGGCTGATAATAATAAATTCTTTAGAAGAGCAGCAAGTATGCAAATAAAGCTTGATAAAATGGAGAGAATAGATAAACCAGTTTTTGAAAAGCAAAATATGAAATTAAACTTAAAATCTTCACAGCGTTCAGGCAATGAAACAATCAAGGCAATAGGCCTCTCCAAGAGTTTTGAAGATAAAGTTATTTTTAAGGATGCAGATTTGCTAATTAATTTTGGTGAAAGAGTAGCCCTAATAGGTACCAACGGCAGTGGAAAAACTACTTTTTTAAAACTTTTATTAGGTGAAGATAGACCAGATGCTGGTGTAGCTGAATTAGGTGCCAATGTAATGGCGGCATATTTGCCACAGAAAATTACTTTTAATAATGAGGAACTCACTGTACTAGAGTGTTTTAGGGAAGATATTTGTATACTAGAAGGAAAAGCTCGTGAGTACTTGTCAAAATTCATGTTTTATGGTAAAAGTGTTTTTAAAAAAGTAAAGAACTTATCTGGAGGAGAAAAAATAAGACTTAAGCTTGGGAAACTATTATTTGAAGATATAAATTTACTAATATTAGATGAACCTACTAACCACCTTGACATTGACTCCATAGAAACCTTTGAGGAAGCCTTGGAAGATTTTAAAGGAACTATATTTTTCGTTTCTCATGACAGATACTTTATTAATAAAATAGGTGAACGGGTAATTTCTATTGAGGACAATGGATTTAAAAGTTATCCTGGTAATTATGATTATTATAAAAATGTAAAAGATGAGCTTAGCCTTAAAGTTAGTAAAGAACCCGTGGTAAAGCGTGAAAAAATTAAGAAGCCAAGAAATATTGACGAAAGTAAAAAGAAGGAAGCAGAAATGGCTAAAATTGAAAAAAGTATTGAAAGTCTTGAAAATGAAATAAAAGACATAGATTTGGCCATGGATGACTTAAGTTTACATTATGAAGAGCTTAATAAGTGGTATTCTAGGAAAGAAGAGTTAAGTAAAGAACTAGATGGAGTTATGGAAGTTTGGTTAAGTCTTAATGAGTAGGGGGATTTTATTTATATTAAGTTATAAGATGGGTAAAATGAGGAATTATGTTTGATAAAAATTAATTATTTGAGATAATTTAATAGGTGCCTAAAATTGATTAAATTACAATATGATGGTATAATTTTATTTACATCATGGTTTAGCAAGTGAAGGGAGACAATATTGACATGAAAAAAATTTTCAAGATTTTGGTTGGCGTAATATTCGTAGTTACAGCTTCGTTAATATTCCTAAATATTGAAAAAAATACTGTCATGGCACAAGTTAATCAATTTAAGGAAGCTTATTCAAAGAAGGATTACAAAGTTGCAAGGGAAATATATGAAGCAAACAACGAAAAATACTTTTATAAAAAATTTCATTTTGGCGAAAATATAAAAATATTTTTGGAAGATAACTTAAGGAAAGCTGAGAAGGAATACATAGATGGAAAAGTTAATTATAAAGATACTGCTTTAATTATTAAAAAAATAAAATCCTATAAAGAAGTTAATAATGATATTGTAAAAAAGGTTGAGGAAAAAATAAATAATAGATACCAGGCAAAAAATACATATTTAGAAGCAAAAAAACTTTTAGACAATAAAAACTTTAAAGAGGCTTTAGAAAAAATAGAGCAATCTTTAAAATTATACAATGATGACCAGAATGCAAAGGATCTTAAAAACAGTATAGTAGAAAAGTATAAGGCATATGTATTTGAGGATGTAAATAACTTAGTCAGTAAAGAAAAATTTGATGAAGCTATTTCATTATTAGAAAAAAATAAAAATGTTTTTTTACAAAAGGAAATTTCAAATAAAAAAGATGAGATAAATACAAAAAAATCTCAAGTTGAACAAGAGAAACAAAAGAAATTAAAAGAAGAAAAAGAAAGAAAAAGGATAGCTGAAGAAAAATTAAAAGAAAAACAAAAAAGTATTGCTGCATTAGCTAATAGCGCGTCCAATTCTAGCAATGGTGTTGCAATTGATGGTAAAGTTTTGAGAAGTTTAACAAAATTTTTAATATATGTGGATATAAATAATCAAACTACTAATGTATTTTCAAATACAAATGGCCAGTGGAATTTAATTAAGAGTATAAGCTGTAGCACCGGACAAACTGGATCAGAAACTCCAAGGGGTACTTACAAAGTTAATTATAGGGGTAATTGGTTTTATAGTAGTAAATATGGAGAGGGAGCAAAATACTGGCTTAGCTTTTATGGAAATTATTTGTTTCATTCTCTTCCAATGGATAGAAACGGTAAAATAGTTGACTATACTTTGGGAAGACCTGCTTCTCACGGATGTGTAAGATTGCCTGTAGAGGAATCAAGATGGCTTTACAATAATATACCTAATGGTACAACTGTTTATATTAAATAAAAGGTATACCATAAAAAATGCTAATTTGAAAAATTTAGGACAAATTTAAAGTAAAATGCTAGGTAGAAGATTAGAATTAATAATGTACATTAAATTAGTTTATTTTAATAAATAGCTTTAGAAAATTTAAAAATAAAATGATTTATTAGCAGGGATTTTAAGCCCTGCTTTTTTCATTCAATAAAAATTTATAGAAAATGCTCGAAAACATTCGCTTATCTCGAAGTATGAAAGGACGTAAAATTAAGGTGGTTCCATACCACCTTAATATATAGTAAGTCAATGAGAAAATGAATTAAATAGTAGATTATATTTTATAGAAGTATAGATATAAGTGTAAGTGCTGAAATTACTTGAACTGCTGCTATAGATAATCCGTATATGGAGGATTTGATACCTTGCTTTATAAGTTCCTTAAATTTTACCCTCATACCGATGCCAGCAAGAGCAATTATTTCAAAATTATTACTTATGGTTTTTAATATTTTGCATATGGATGGTGAGATAATTCCTAGTGTAAATAAAGTGCACATAATAAAGAAGCCTATAACATACCAAGGAATTTTAATATTTGATTTTGAAGTACATTCCTTTGAGTGAGGTAAAGATTTGCTTTTCAAATTACCAAGTGCGATTACTACGAATACTAGGAATATTATACGTACTATTTTAAATATGGTAGATAAGTCCTTTACAGGCTCATTTACCATGATACCACTGGCAACTACTTGACCTACAGATTGAAGAATACCACCTATAAGGGCTGAAGTTCTTAGAGTTTCGGAGTTGAAAAATATTTTAGCTATAAATGGTAATAAAATCATTAAAAGAGTACCAGTAAGATTAACTATGGTTATAGTAATTACTTTATCATTATCACTAGCATCTATAACCGGAGCTGTTGAGGCTATAGCAGAAGAACCGCATACTGCATTACCACTTGCCATTAAATATCTGAAATTATCAGAAAAACCAAGTTTTTTACCTATTACTAAAGCTGCAATGATAGTTATTGTCATTTGAATTACAATAAAACTCACACCAGAAACCCCAAGCTCAAGAATGGTTTTAGCACTTAAGGTACCACCTAGTAAAACTATGGAATAGGATAAAAGATCACTTTCAGCAAATTTAGAACCTTTAGCATATAAACTCTTATTTCCTAAAGTGTTCCCAAATAACATTCCAATAAATATTGCAAGAGTTGCGCCACCTATAGAAGGTACAAGTTTACCTAAATATTTGCCTATATAAGCAATAATAATGCATACAATAAGTCCAGGTAGAATATCTAAAAACTTATTTGATTTTAATTCCATACTATCATCCTTTCTTTTAATAACTTTTTTGTATAGATTTTAGGAACAGTCTTAAGTATAAGGACTTTATAATTATAAGTAAAATATATATAATTGATGATAATGATTAATATTTTTAATGAATAAGGAGAGAAAGTATAATGTTAGAAGAGATAAAAACATTTATAGCAGTGGTTGAGTATAGAAACTTTACAAAGGCAGCCGAAGCTATTAATTTATCTCAACCAAGTGTTAGTTTACATATAAAACATTTGGAAGAGTATTTTAATGTAACTTTAATACAGCGTTCTATAAAACAAAAGAATATAACAATAACCAAGTCAGGAAAACTGCTTTACGAAAGAGGAAAACAAATATTAGAATTATTAGAAGAAACTAAATATGAATTAATGGATTATTCAAAAGTAATAAAAGGAGAACTGCGCATAGGAGCCAGTTTTACTATAGGAGAATACTTCTTACCAGCTTTTTTAGGGTGTATCTCTCGAGAGTATCCAGAACTTAAATTACAAGTTACAATTGAAAATACAGCAAACATTTGCAAAAAGGTTGAGAATCTTGAGATTGATTTAGGATTGATAGAGGGGAAAGTTCCAAGTGATAATTTTCATTATGAACCCTTTTATAAAGATAAAATGGTATTGGCAGTACCATATAATAATTCAGTAGCCTATAGAGAATTTTTAAAATATAATTATGAAAATCAAACATGGATTACAAGGGAAGAAGGCTCTGGAAGCAGGGAATATCTTGATATATTTTTAAATAATAATAATATCGTTCCTAAAAATATAATTGTATTTGGAAGTAACTATGCCGTTAAGGAAGCTGTAAAAAATAACTTAGGTGTTACCTTTATATCAGAACATATTGCAAATATTGCACAAAAGAATAAAGAGTTGATAATTGTAGATACGAAAAAGGAGTATACTAGAGACTTTTCTTATATACTACCTAAAAATATCATAATTTCTAATGCTGCTAAGGTTTTTATAGATAAAATAAAAAAAGATTTTAATAAGTTGTAATTATAAAATAATTTTAATACGCAAAGTAAAGTTTTTTATATGTTTTTTCATAACTGGTTTAAGTATTATACAATTATTGGAGTTTAGTCCATGAATATATAAATATAAGTTATCCTCGCAAAGGGAAGAATAATCTATAAAATAGTTTAAGCGAGGATAAGATATATGAAGAGAAAATTGAGAATTATATTTGTAATAATTGTTGCTATAAGTAGTATTTTCATAGTAAGTTCTTCAATGAAAAATATAAGAGCTAAAACCAAGTTAGATGAATTAAAAGGGGCTAAATTAGTTTTTCCTGTAATAAGTGATGTGCATATTGGAGGATTTTTTTTCTCAGAGAGAAAATTTAAAAATGCTCTTATTGATTTAAAAGAATTATATCCAAACTATAATGCAATAGCTATAGTAGGAGATTGTGTCAATAGTGGTACAAAAGCTGAATATATGAGTTTTATGAATATTTTAAATAAATATAAAGAAGACAATGCAAAGGTTATGCTGTCCATGGGAAATCATGAATATTATTGTAAGGGGCCTAGTAATAGAGAACATGAAAATATTTTTGTACATGAAACGGGTATGGCGGCAATATACTATGATAAATGGGTACAAGGATATCATTTTATAATTTTGGCTCCAGAAAATAATGGCTATGCAAAGCTTTCTGATAATCAATTAAATTGGCTTAAAGAGACTATAAAGAAAAATGCCAGTATAGATAAACCTATCTTTATATTTCTCCATCAACCATTTAAAGATACAGTTTTTGGAAGTGATGCGTGGGCAGGTATAGAAAATCATGAAGAACTATACGATATATTGAAAATGTACCCTCAAGTTATGTTTTTTACTGGGCATTCTCATTATAATTTAGAACATAATAAAACTATGTGTAAAAAAGATTTCACCATGTTTAATACAGGGTCAGTAAATTATATAATGACAAAAGGGGATAGATATGAGCCTGCATCTTTAAGTCAGGGATTAGTAGTTGAAGTTTTTGAGCATAAAGTAGTAGTTAGATGTAGAGAGTTTTCTACTCATAAATGGATAGGTAAATATGAAGTAGAGTTTCCCAATGTTAGTAAATAAAACCTTTCTAAATTTCTAAAAAATGAAATAAAACTTGCAAATCCTATTGCATTTAGTATATGAAAGTAATATAATGAAAATTGAAGGAAATAATTCATAGAATGTTTATTGCTATTGGAAATAGCAACTTTACATTCATTTAGGAGGCAGCTTTATGGAACGAATATACGGTGGAGAAAACAATTTTAGAATAGAAAGTGATTCTATAGGTTCAAAGGAAGTACCAAAAGAGGCATACTATGGGGTTCAAACTTTAAGAGCGGTGGAGAATTTTAGAATAACAGGATTAAAAATTCACAAGGAATTTGTAAGAAGTCTTGCACAAATTAAAAAGGCATGTGCAATAACTAATGCAGAAGTTGGACTTATGGATAAGAGCATTCAAAATGCTATTAAAATAGCCTGTGATGAAATAATAGATGGAAGATTTTACGATGAATTTATAACAGATCCTATTCAAGGTGGTGCAGGAACTTCTATGAATATGAATTCAAATGAAGTAATTGCTAATAGAGCGACTGAGATTTTAGGAGGAGAAAAGGGAGATTATAGTATAGTTCATCCTAATGATCATGTAAACATGGGGCAATCTACTAATGACGTTATTCCTACTGCAGGAAAAATAACTACATTAAAACTTCTTCCAAAGGCAATAAAAGAGCTTATAAAACTTTATGAAGCTTTAGTAGAAAAAAGCCAAGAATTTGACGAAGTTATTAAAATGGGAAGAACTCAGATGCAAGATGCAGTGCCTATAAGATTGGGACAAGAATTTGCAGCATATAGTGCAGTAATAGCTAGAGATATTAGAAGACTTGAACATGCAATGGAAAGCTTAAAAATCGTAAATATGGGCGCTACAGCTATAGGTACAGGTATAAATGCAGATAAAGAATATGAAAATAAAATAGTACCAAATCTTGCAAAAGTCACTGGTATGTCATTAAAGCAATCAGAAAATTTAGTGGATGGAACTCAAAATGTAGATTGCTTTGTAGAAATATCTGGAACAATTAAAACCTGCGCGGTTAGTTTATCAAAAATAGCAAATGATTTAAGACTTATGTCATCAGGACCAAGAACAGGTTTTGGAGAAATAAATCTTCCTCCAAAGCAAAATGGATCCTCAATAATGCCTGGCAAAGTTAATCCTGTAATTCCAGAGGTGGTAAGTCAAATAGCCTTTAATATTATAGGAAACGATATGACTATTACCATGGCTGCAGAAGCTGGACAATTAGAATTGAATGCTTTTGAACCAGTTATATTCTACAACTTATTTGAATCTATAGAAACTTTAACTAATGGATTGGAAACTTTCACTAATAATTGTATAATGGGAATAACAGCTAATAAAGACAGATGCCAGTACTTGGTTGAAAATAGTGTAGGTATAGTTACAGCACTTTGTCCACATATTGGTTATAAGGAAGCAGCAAAAATTGCAAAAACAGCTATAAAAACAAAAGAACCAATAAGAGAAATAATATTAAAATCAGGACTTTTAAATGAAGAAAAACTTGATGAAGTACTGGATACTATGGCTATGACAGAGCCTGGCATAACTACAAAATGTCTCGCAGCAAACTAAAGTATAGGAGGATTTTATAATGGGAAACTTAAAGGAAGAAGCATTAAAATTTCACAAAGATTATCAAGGTAAAATTGAACTTAAATGTAAGGTGCCTGTTAGAAATAATCAAGATTTAACTATGGCATATACACCAGGAGTAGCAGAGCCTTGTTTGGAAATTAATAAAAACCCAGAAGATATATATGAATATACAGCTAAAGGCAATATGGTAGCGGTAGTAACTAATGGTACTGCAGTGTTAGGTCTTGGAGACATAGGAGCAGGAGCAGGACTTCCAGTTATGGAGGGAAAAGCAGTTTTATTCAAGGCTTTTGGTGGAGTGGATGCTTTCCCAATATGTTTAGATACAAAAGACATAGATAAAATAGTAGAAACTGTAAAACTTATGGAACCTGGATTTGGGGGAGTAAATTTAGAAGATATTAAAGCTCCAGAATGCTTTGAAATAGAGGAAAAACTTAAGAAAATATCAAATATTCCTATATTCCATGATGACCAACATGGTACTGCAGTGGTTTCAACTGCTTGTATTATAAATGCTTTAAAGGTTGTAAATAAGAAGTTTGAAGACATAACTGTAGTAGTGAATGGAGCAGGTGCTGCAGGAACAGCTATTACAAAGTTAATTTTAAAAATGGGAGCAAAAGACGTTATATTATGTGACTCTAAGGGTGCAATATATAAAGGAAGACCTGAAGGAATGAACAAATATAAAGAGGAAATGGCTAATATAACAAATAAAAATTTAGTAAAGGGAAATTTAGCTGAAGTATTAAAGGGAGCAGATGTATTTTTAGGAGTATCTGTTGCAAATTGTGTTACTAAAGATATGGTTAAATCTATGAATAGAGATGCTATTATCATGGCTATGGCAAATCCTAACCCAGAGATATTGCCAAAAGATGCTATAGAAGCAGGAGCTAAAGTAGTGTGCACAGGAAGATCAGATTTCCCTAACCAAGTTAACAATGTAGTAGCATTTCCAGGAATATTTAGAGGAGCTCTTGACGTACAAGCTTCTGATATAAATGATGAAATGAAAATGGCAGCAGCTTATGCTATAGCAGAGCTAGTAGGAGAAGATAAGTTAAATCCAAATTATGTTATTCCTGAAGCATTTGATTTAAGAATAGCACCAAAGGTAGCAGCTAAAGTTGCAAAAGCAGCTATAGATACAGGTGTTGCAAGAAGAAAAGATGTTACTCCAGAAATGGTAGAAGAGCATACAAGAAAGTTACTAGGTATTTAATTTTATTAAGATGTAGAAATAAATAAAAAGATAAAAACCTGTCAAAAATATGAAGTTTGACAGGTTTTTTTGTAAACTTTAATACAGAACTTACTAGATAAAATTGAAGCTTCCAATAAAAACTTAATTGAAGCTATAATATCTAAAGCCAATTTATTGTAAAAAAAGTACAAATATGATATGATTAATAAGGAAATTAATTATTATTTAACGTTAGGATGTGATGTTTTGGCTTTTTTATGTAAGAATTGTGATTTGAATAATAGTATAGAGGAATATAGAAAAATCACATTTAATAATGTATAATTTTAGTGCGAGAACTTATACAAGCACTAATTTTTTTTATTATGAGATGGGGGATGCTATTTAGATGTCAAAATTAAAGATTCAGCCTATAAAGCAACCAGATAAAATTATTAATTACTGGAAAAAAGAAAAATTTGTAGTGGCATGTATTGTAATATTTGGTTTGCTTTGCAATACTACAGTTATTTTGGGACCTATATATCAAGGAAAACTTATAGATTCTATTGTTAAGGGTTATACTTTATCTTCTGTAATAATAATTGCAGTTACCTACGTTGGTCTTATTGGGACTATTCAATTTTTACGCTATTTTAAGCGATTTTATATAAGACGTTTTGCCAATAGTACCAGTGCTACTATGAGACTTATGATTTACAATAACATAATGCACAAAAGTATTTCGGAGCTGAATAACGAAAATACAGGTAATTTAATGACGAGAGCTATTTCTGATGTAGATTTATGCGTGGAGGGAATGCGAAAGTTCACCACAGAAGTATTTGATACTGGGGTTCTGATGGTGTCCTATCTAATATCAATGATTGTTTATGATGTGAAAATAACTATATTATCTATTCTTTTCATTCCTATTGCAATGTTGTTTGCTAAAAAGTTGAAAAGTGTTATTTATAAGTACTCCAGTGCCTTTCGTGAAAAAAGCAGTGAGGTAGCCCAAATTACCTATGATGCCATTGAAAATTCTATGTTATATCGTGTAACTGGCATGGAGTCTCAAAATAGAGAAAAGTATAATAAGCACTTGGAAGATTTGCAAAATAAAGCTATAAAAGCCAACATATTAGAAAATTCTATGCAGCCTATATACCATGTGATAGCAATGCTTGGAATAATCATGGTGATCTATTTAGGAGGGAAAAAAGTAATTAATGGCGGATGGAGCCTGGGGCAGTTTTCCACCTACATAGCTATGTTTACTGCCATGGCGGTTAAGGCAAGTAAAGCAGCTAAGTTATTTAATTCTGTACAAAAATCTCAAGTGTCATGGAAGCGCATCAAACCATATCTTACGGAATATGAAAGCAAAGATGACACTGTTAAAATAAATAAGAAGGACACAGTACTATCAGTAGAAAATCTTAGCTTCAGTTATGAAGAGGGAAAGGAAAATATAATTGAAAACATCACTTTTGAAGGGAAAAAAGGGGAAATTATAGGTGTAACAGGTTCCATTGCTTCGGGTAAATCTACGCTGGCATTGTCTTTGCTTGGATTATACCCTTACGAGGGAAGCATAAAAATAGATGGTAAGGAACTAAAAGATTACTCAGAATATGAGGGAAGCCAGGTAATTTCTTACTTAGGTCATAAACCACAATTGTTTTCAGATACTATTTATAACAATATTGCCTTAGGAGAAAAACAAGATATTAAATCTGTTTTAAAAGATGTTTGTTTTGATATAGATTTAAAAGCAATGTCAAAGGGAAAAGACACTTTGGTTGGCAATAGTGGAATTAAATTAAGTGGTGGGCAACAGGCTAGGATAGCGCTAGCAAGAGCTTTACTTAATAAAAATAAAATTATAATATTGGATGATCCATTTTCAGCGGTTGATATGAAGACTGAAGAAAAAATAATTGAAAATTTAAGAAGTAATTATAAAGAAAGTTTGATTATTTTAGTTTCACATCGTTTATCTATTTTTAGTAAAATTAATAAAATTATATTGCTAAATAGTGATAAAACAGTGGAGTATGGCACTCATAATGAGCTTATGAAGAAGTCCAACGTTTATAAAACAATATTTAATTTGCAATGTACAGAGGGGAGGGGCAATGATGGAAAATAGTTTAATAAAAGGATCTATTGTTAAAGCAATTAAAAACAATATAGGAATAAGCATATTATTAGTATTTTCTGTTTGCGGTGTTGTTTTTACAAGTTTAATTCCTCCTCAAATATTGAAGCATATAATTGATTATAATCTCGTACCTAAAAAACCTGATAAACTACTCTTTTTAGCAATTATTTACATTGGGGTATTAATATTTGTTGCAGTATTTGATTTTGTTAAAGAGGTTCTTCTTACGGTTTTAGGACAAAAAATTACAAAGGAAATACGAATTAAAATGATGGAAAAGCTGGAAAAAATAAATGCGGGGTTTTTCTCTTCTAATAGTTCAGGAGCAGTTGTTTCACGATTTACTAATGATGTGGATGCAATCAATTCTCTGTTTACAAGTGGTATTATTGGAATGATGATTGATTGCTTTAAGATTATAGGTATTGTAATTTCAATTTGGATTTTCAGTGGAAAGCTTGGAATTATAACTTTAATATTACTACCTATTATTTATGGTATTACACGGATTTTTCAAAGGAGAATGCTTAAGGCACAGATTGAAAATAGAATATTGGTAGGCAGAGTAAACAATCATATTTCCGAAAGTTTAAAGAATGTACAGATGATTAAATCCTATAGTAAAGAAAATTATATGGAAAAGATATACACTAAACATTTGCTTGATAACTATAAAACAATTGAAAAGGTGAATTTTTATGACTCTATATTTTCCCCAATTATTCAGCTTATTCGTGCTACTGTTATTGGGTTCATTGTAGTATTATCATCCAAGCAATTAAATTATTTAGGTATATCCCTAGGTATGGTTGCAGCATCAATTGAATTAATATCTAACTTATTTGCACCAATTGAAAACTTGGGAATGGAACTACAAAATATTCAAAAGGCTTTATCAGGCATACGTAGGGTAGATGATTTTTACAATGAGTCTGAAGATGATTTTAAAAAGAATGAATTAAAGATAGAGCATATAATTCCACTACGTGAGGATGTTAGATTAGCATTTAATGAAGTTTCTTTTAAATATGAAGATGGAAATGATGTTCTTCAGGGTATTAATTTAAATTTAAAATCAAATGAAAAGGTTACTTTTGTAGGAAGAACTGGAGTTGGAAAATCTACATTATTCAAATTGGCTATGGGGCTTCTTAAACCATCTAAAGGTAGTATAACAATAAATGGTATTGATGTTTATCAAATACCAAATTCTGAAAAACGTAAAATATTTGGATATGTAGGTCAAAGCTTTCATATTATAAATGGAACAGTGGCAGAACAAATTAGTCTGCAAGACCACAATATTACAAGAAAACAAATTGAAGATGCTTTGGAATTTGTAGGACTTATGGATTATATAGCAACTTTGGAAAATGGTATGGATACAAAAGTAACTAGTGATACTCTTTTTTCACAGGGACAGAAGCAGCTTTTGGCTATAGCAAGAGCCATTGTGACAGATCCACCTATACTTCTTTTTGATGAGATTACAGCCAATTTGGATTCTATTACAGAGGAGAAAATAGTATCTGTATTGCAAAAGGCAAGCCAAGCCCATACAATATTGTCTATATCTCACCGTTTATCATCAATGATTACTAGTGATACAGTGGTTATTTTAGAGAAGGGGAGAGTTAAAAGTGCAGGTTCTCCTGAAGAACTTTTACAAAAGGATGAGTGGTATCGCAGTCATATTGAATTGGAAAAATTAACTTGGAGTTAAACTTAATATTTTCTTTAATTCTAAATTTTACATTTTTATTTTATAACTGCGAGAGCTGAGTATTTAATTTTTATAATATATTGATATTTATTTTTAATTTGGTGTATTATGGTCATAAAGAAAATAAGTAACAGAAATAATAAGTAATTAAAACAAAAGAAGAAAGAAGGAATGCTTTTATGGTTCTTTGCTGCAGGGATTTATTTCAACTTAAAAATTTTTCAAAGGCAAAGTTATTGGCTGGCGAGAATGGGTTAAATCGTGAAATTTCTTGGCCATATGTAAGAATGACAGAATCCATTTCTCAGTGGCTTTACGGAGGGGAATTGATATTTGTAACTTATACAGATATGGGGAAAGAGGACAATAGTCTTTTGATTCTACTAGAAGAATGTATTAATAAAAAACTTTCTGGAATTGTAATTTTAATTGATGATAAGTATATGAACAACATACCACAAAATGTGATTGACAGGGCAAATGAAAAAGCATTTCCTGTATTTATAATGCCTTGGAATATTAAACTAATTGATATTACACAAGAGATTTTATTTAAAATAGAACAAAAAAGAGAAGAAGCAAAGAATGCAAAACACTTTTTAGAATCTCTTATTTTTTCCCAAGATGAGATACATCAAGATATAAAAGCTTTGGGGGAATTTTATAATATAAAATTAAGACCTTTTCATTATATTTGTATATTTAATATACAAAATGCATCTAATATTTCTTATGATACAGAGCAGATTAGTAAACATATAATTCGCTCTTTAGAAGAGTCTTTAAATCTTAAAAGCCAAACTTTAATTCCTATGGAATACGCTAATCACTTAATGTGTTTAATATTTGCAAAAGACTATGAAGAGGCAAAAAAATCATCAGAAACAGTTGAAGCAGTATTTAACCTTGAAAATTCCAAGTATTCAGAGGTTGAAATTAAATTGGGTTTTAGCCGTATAAGGGAAACTAATTCTGATATAAAAATAAGTTATAAAGAAGCTTTTAAAGCTTTATCCATGATGGATATATGTAATAGAAACTCAAAAGTTATTAAATATAGGGAGCTTGGAATTGTAAGATGGCTAGTGGAAGTGGCAGATATTAAAGAAATTCAGCAGTATTGTTATGAAAATTTAGGACCTATTTTAGAATATGACGAAAAACATGGAATGGATTTAATGGGCACTTTAAAATGCTATTTCCAGAATAACAGACATTTATTAAAGACTTCTCAAGAACTTTTTATACATAGAAATACGTTACTTTATAGATTAACAACCATTAAAGAACTTTTGAAAAGAGATTTAGATGATGCAATGACAGATTTAGAACTTTTTAATAGCATATTAATTTATGAATTTATTAATTTACAAAATAAAAAGGTATAAACAAAGAGGGTGTTGCATTAAAGAATTTACATACAATATATTGTAGTATTTATTCTTAGTGCAACATCCCCATTTAATCTTTTATGCCTTTTGTGATGATTTATCTTTTGCAAAAGATAATATTAAGACTCCTGCAAAGATCAATATACATGCAAAGATTTTTATTGTTGTTATTTTCTCACCTAATAGTAGCACACCGAAAATTACGCTTGTTATAGGTTCAAAAGTACTTATAACAGCAGCTTCACTTGCTCCAATATATTTTATACCAACTTGTAATAGGGATAGGGCAACAACTGTACATAAAAATGCAAATATTGCAGATATAATCCATGATTTAGTTGTTAATGTAGATAATACAAGCTGACCTGTAGCTTTTCCATAAAAGAACATGCCTATACTTGAAGCAATTGCTACATAAAATGTTATTTTAAAGGGTGATTCGCTTTTTAAACCGCTTTTGTCCATGAATATAATGTAAAATGCATAAAATACTCCAGATGCTACTGCTAAAATCAATCCTAGCAATGTGCCAGAACCAAAGGAAGCAGAAGTTAATGCTGACACGAAGAAACATGCTATTCCGGACATAGCTATAATTAATGCTACAATCTTTTGTTTACTCAATTTTTCATGGAAGAATAGAACACATCCAAGAGTTACGAATATTGGGTAAGTAAAATGTATTGGTGTTACTATTCCTACATCTATATGAGCGAAAGCTATATTCAACATTAATGTTGTTATTGCATTTCCAATAAATCCTAGTATTATTAAGTTTATTAGTTGTTTTTTTGTTATTTTTAAATCAACTTTTAAAAGTAAAACTATTGCCAATAGAAATGGTAGGCTTAGGAAATTTCTTAAAAAAGTTAATGTTACAGGATTACTTCCACCAGCACCATAAGTCATAGGTCCAAGTGTGAATGCAAAACCAAATGTAATAGAAGATAGCATTGTAAGAATTATTCCTTTTAACTTCATAAATATACCTACTTCTTTCTATTTTATTTGAAAGCTTCTTCAATTATTTTTACGATATTTGGAACAACGTCATCTACCATTATTTTTCCTCTTGCAGCTGAAGATGATTTAGCTGATGCAAGTATTCCAGTTTCAGGAACTATATCTTTTTCTATAGGATATTTAAAATAAGTTCCTGGAGTAGCATTTTTTGTATCTAATATCTTGTCTTCTCTAACTAGCTCTGGTGCAAAATACATCATTAATGAAGTTTCTGTAACAGCAGCATGTTCTAAAGCCCAACCTGGGAATGGTACTTCATCAAAAACTTTGTCAATTATGTCAGGTGACATTGGATCCCACCAGTTAGTAAGAAGAATTTTAACTTTGTCGCCATATTTTGCAGAACATAAATCCATAGCTTCTACTATAAATGCTTCATTTTCAAAGTGAGCACTTAAAATGAATATCTTTGTGAAACCATCACGAACGAATTCATCAATTATATCCATTACTAAAGCTTGTAATGTAGCACCATTTAAGTCGATAGTTCCTGGGAATAATGGACCACCACCGCTTAATGGTTTTGATTTATATCCATATGAAAGAGTTGGAGCAACTACACCATTTACTTTTTCAGCTACACGATAAGCAAATTCTCTTGCAAGTACTGCATCTACACAAGTAGGTAAATGAGGACCGTGCTGCTCAGTAGCACCTATTGGTAATATGATTACATCATCTTTTTTCTTTGCAAATTCTTGCCATGTCATGTTTTCCATTTTTAAGTTTTCGTACATAATAACGTCTCCTTTTCTTATGTTTAATAAAATTTTGTATTGAGTAATTTTTACACAATGAAATTTGAAGTTTTGAGCAATGTCATTGTACTTTCAGTAATATCACATACAATGTGCAAAAAATACAAATAAACCTATAAAAATATGTTCTTTATGTGCACAGTTATACCAAAATTTTATTGTATATTTAGTACAATGACTAGGGTGAATTTTCATGTTAAACTTTGTTTATTGCTAAAGACAAAGCTAAAAATTGAAAGGAGAACATTAAAAATGAAAGTGATTTTGTTTAAAAATGCCAAACTAAAGGGCAAAGAAGAATTAGTTGATTTACTTGTTGAAAATGGAGTATATAAAGAAATTGGTTCAAATCTTTCAGAAAAATATAAAGATGTGGAATCCTATGATTTAGATGGAAATCTTGTGGTACCACCTTATGTTGATCCACATATACATTTAGATTATGTATACACAGCACGTATGCCTGGTGCAAATAACGGAACAGGAACTTTATTTGAAGGAATTCAAAGATGGTCTGAAACAAAAGCAAATATGACAATAGATGAAATAAAAGAGCGTGCTAGAATTGCACTTAAAAAAGAAATATTATACGGAACTCAATACCTTAGAACACACGTAGATGTAACAGATCCAAAACTTACTTGCCTAAAAGCAATTATGGAATTAAAAGAAGAAGTAAAAGATATTGTTGATATTCAAATTATAGCATTCCCACAAGAAGGTATGTATTCATATAAAGATGGAGATAAATTAGTAGAAGAAGCATTAAAAATGGGTGCTGATGTAGTAGGAGCTATACCTCACTTCGAATTCACAAGGGAAATGGGAGAAAGATCAGTTAAGAAAACTGTAGAACTTGCTATGAAATACAACAAATTAATAGACATTCACTGTGATGAAACAGATGATGAACAATCAAGATTCGTTGAGTTACTAGCTGCAGAAGCTTACATGAACAGAATTGGCGAACTTACAACAGCAAGTCACACTTGTGCTATGGGTTCATATAATAATGCTTATACATTTAAATTATTTAAGCTTTTAAAATTATCAAACATGAACTTCATATCATGCCCAACTGAAAATATTCATTTACAAGGAAGATATGACACATATCCAAAGAGAAGAGGACTTACAAGAGTTAAAGAGTTAAATGATGCAGGTATAAATGTTTGTTTTGCACAAGACTCAATTTCAGATCCATGGTATCCACTAGGAAATGGAAACTTAATGAATATATTAGATGCAGGAATTCATATATGCCACATGATGTCTTTTGAAGAAATTAACAATGCTCTAGACTTAATTACAGTAAATGGTGCAAAAACTCTTCATATACAAGATAAATATGGTATAGAAACAGGAAAAGATGCTAATTTCATAGTATTAAATGCAAAAAATGAATTTGATGCTATACTAGAAAGAGTAGGGATTAACTGTTCTGTTAGAAAAGGTGAGTTCTTATTCAAAAGAGAACCAGAAGTAATTGATACAAAAGTTTCTTTATTAAAATAGTTATTATATCAAGATAATTACTATATTATAAAAAGGGTTAAGTCAGTATGATTTAATCCTTTTTATTTACTATATTTTTATTAAAAATAAATGTTTTTGAATATTTTTTAATTGGCATTTGACAATAACTAAAAAAAGGAGTAATATGAAATTGAAATTGGCAAATGCTAATATTAATTTTTATGAATATGGAATTAATATTTGATTTTGTAGTAAAAAAAGATAATAAAAGATTTGGAGGAATAATAATGAAAATAGCAATTTCAGCAACAGGAAAAACTATTAAAGATTTACTTGATATGAGATTTGGTAGGTGTGAATACTTTCAAATCCACGATACTGAAAGTGGAGAAGTTAAGGTTTTAGAAAATCAGGGTCAAAGTGCAAGTGGTGGAGCAGGCATTGCTGCATCTAATCAGCTTATAGAAGAAAATGTAGATGTTATTATTACTGGAAATCTTGGGCCTAATGCCTTTGAAATTATTGAAAAAGCGTCAATTAAGGCATATAAATGCAGTAACATAACTATAAGTGAGGTAATTGAAAAATATAAAAATGGCGAATTGGAAGAAATCAAAATGTCTGGTCCGGCACATCATGGAGGAAGCCATTAGATTGGAGATGAGTATATAGTGAACATAGCGGTACTTAGTGGTAAAGGCGGAACAGGTAAGACCACAGTTTCAACTAATCTTGCCCTAGCTCTAAAGGCCAATTATATAGATTGTGATGTAGAAGAACCAAATGGTTTCTTATTTTTAAAGCCTAAGGTATACAAAACAGAAAAGGTTATGGTGGAATATCCTATTATAGATGATAATAAATGTACTAATTGTGGACAGTGTGTAAGTGTATGTCAATTTAATTCTCTTGCAAAAGTAAAGGATGACATTATGCTTTTTCAAAAATTATGTCATGGATGTGGTGCTTGTGAAATTGCATGTAAATATAATGCTATAACCTATGGCAAAAGGGCAATAGGTGAAATTGAAAAGGGTATTGTGAGAGACATAAATTGTAATAGAGGAATTTTAAATATAAGTGAGCCTATGGCGGTACCTGTTATTGGAGAGTTGCTTAAGGATTTATCAGGGAAAGATGAGATTAATTTAATTGATTGTCCTCCTGGAACTTCTTGTAATGTGGTAAATGCTTTGAAATATGCTCATGGCGCAATACTAGTTACAGAACCTTCTGAATTCGGACTTCATGATTTAAAAATGGCTGTAGAGCTCGTAAAAATGTACAATATACCTTTTGGAATTGTTATAAACAAGGATGATGGAAAAGATAACACAGTAAAGAAATATTGTAGAGAAGAAAAAATATCATTAATAGGTACTATTCCTTATAGTAAAGATACAGCAGTGCTTTATTCTAAGGGAGAAATATTATATGATTATTTAATTCATAAAAGGGTGTTTGATGTGATTTCGAAGGAAGTAAAGGAGGTGCTATCTTGGAATTAGCAGTTTTAAGTGGAAAAGGTGGCACAGGGAAAACTACTATTGCTACAGCCATATCGGAGCTTGCAAATGATGTAATGAGGATAGACTGTGATGTAGATGCACCAAATCTTTATCTTTTTTATAAGGGTAAAGATATTGAAAAGGGTGAATTTGTAGGAGGGAAAAAAGCAAATATAGATGAATCCCTTTGCATTAAATGTGGAAAATGTGAGGGTGTATGCAGATTTCATGCTATAGAGAATTTTGTTATTAATACATTTGTTTGTGAAGGCTGTGGAGCATGTATGTTAGTATGTCCTCAAAATGCTATAAAATTAAATGATGAAAAGACTGCAGACACATTTATTACTGAGCTTCATGAAGGAATAATTTCAAGAGCAGAGATGGAAGTAGGCAGTGATGGTTCAGGTAAATTAATAACTAGTTTGAGAAAAAACGGAAAAAAATTTAGTAAAAATGAAAAAATAACTATAATTGATGGTTCCCCAGGTATTGGTTGTGCTGTTATAGCCTCAATAACAGGAGTAGATGCAGCTTTAGTTGTTACAGAACCTACAAAATCAGGACTTGAAGATTTAAAGAGAGTAGTAGAATTATGCGAGCATTTTGGAGTTTTTATTATGGTTTGTATAAATAAATATGATATTAATGAAGATATGAGCAAGGAAATAGAACAATTTATCCAAGAAAAACGGCTAGTACTAGTAGGGAAAATTCCTTATGATGATACTGTGATGAAGTCAATAAATGAGCTAAAACCTATAACTTTTTACAAAGATAGTATAGCGGAAAAAGCTATTGAACATATGTGGAGTAATATGAAAAAAAGCTTAGCAAATTTTAATATTCATGATTAAAAAGGATATATTCTGTAGGTGAATAATAGAATATATAGGATAAGTTAAAAATTAAAAATGTGTATGTATGATTTTAAAAAAGTATAAGAGTTTTATACTAATTTAAAGATAGGGAGGAATTTTAAATGAGAATAGCAATTGCAAGTGAGGAAAAATTTGTAAGTGGACATTTTGGACATTGTGAGGGATTTACAATATATGATGTAGGAGAGGATAAATCACTAAAGAAAAATTTTACTCCTAATCCAGGACATAGACCTGGATATCTTCCAGTATTTTTAAAGGAATTGGATGTAAATGTTATTATAGCAGGCGGTATGGGAGAAACAGCACAACAACTATTTAATGAAAATGGTATTGAAGTAGTAGTTGGTGCGCAAGGTTTAAGTGATAACGTAATACAAAGTTATGTAAATGGCCAATTGAAATCTACAGGAAGTGTTTGTAGAGAACATGAACATGAAGGTCATTGTAATGAATAGTTAAAAGAGGAATCATTTAAAAATGGCTAAGTCTAATATGGCTTAGTCATTTTTAAATATATGAAATATGTTAGAGAAAAAAATCTATTATATTTAATTATATTTTTTATTTTTTGCTATATTATTATCATCTTTGCCAAATAGCTTATGAATTAATACTCCACCCATATCGGAACTGTAACCTAAAATAGCGCCACAAATCAATGCCATAGTCACTGCTTTCCAATCTCCATTTACTCCAAAAACCGAACAAGCGCCACAAAATGCTCCAGGAATAAATTCTAATAGTTTAAATTTAGCTTGTATACACATTACAAATGAAAAAATTCCTGTAAATATAAATGCAGCATAAGGAGATGTAAATTGGCTTGAAAATTTAATTATTGCCATAGCCCAAAGCACTCCCGTAAGATTTGCTAAAATAGATTTTTTAAAGCCTATAAATTTTCCTCCAGAGGCATAATAACTTGTACAACCAATAAATCCAACCCAAGTTATTAATCCTAGGGATGCACTAATAAATCCCCAAAGTCCAGATAAAATACCCACACTTATGGAAATAGCCATTAAAAGACTCATATATAGTTCCTGCTACTCAAAATATGGTCAAATGTATCCATATTGAGATTCTTACTGCTTCAACGTACTCTGCCTTGCCTAAGCTACTACAGTTTGTATAGTACTCCACAGTCGTTAATTCCCCAAATAGCCTTGGGTACACATATAAGTACTTGTTTAATTAAGCTATCTTATATTCTTTTGCATTAGCTAAATTTATTGAAGCATTTAAATCTCTATCAATAGAAAGTCCACAACTGCATTTATAAACTCTATCAGATAGTTTTAAATCTTTTTTA